>JBJOQU010000045.1:0-4945 GCA_046049745.1 Actinomycetota bacterium
ACGCCTCGACATTCGCCGCGTATCCGTTCGCCGACTGAACGAACGTGTCCTCACCGATCGGGGTCGGGTGCAGGAACTCTTCAGACTTGCTACCGCCCATGGCGCCGGCGTCAGCCGACACAATGACGTAGTCAAGCCCGAGACGTTTGAAGATGCGCTCGTAAGCGTCGCGTTGCGCTTGGTACGAAACGCCCAGACCCTCGTCCTTGTAGTCGAACGAATACGCGTCCTTCATCGAGAACTCACGGCCGCGCAGGAGACCTGCACGAGGACGGGCCTCGTCGCGATACTTGTCCTGGATCTGGTAAATCGTGACGGGAAGATCTTTGTACGACGAGTACAAGTCCTTGACGAGAAGCGTGAACACCTCTTCGTGCGTCGGAGCCAGCAAATAATCCGCATCCTTGCGGTCCTTGAGGCGGAAAATTCCGTCACCGTATTCGGTCCAGCGACCCGTCACTTCGTAGGGTTCACGCGGCAACAACGCAGGAAAATGTACGTTCTGGGCGCCCGCTCGTTCCATCTCTTCGTGGATGATGTTCTCGACCTTGCGACGGACCTTGAGTCCCAGCGGAAGCCAGGCGAATACGCCGGGAGCCTGTCGGCGGATGTACCCCGCGCGCACCAGCAGGCGGTGTGACGTCACTTCCGCGTCGGAAGGGTCATCGCGCAGCGTGCGCACAAAAAGCTGAGAAAGTCGGGTCACCACGCCTCAACCTTACCGTTTCGGCTGGTTAGGAGACGGTGACCTCGGGGGTGCCGGTCTCGCTGGCGGGCATTTCAGCCGCGAGTCGATTGGCTTCTTCGATCAGAGTCTTGACGATGTCGGCCTCGGGAACAGTCTTGATGACCTCTCCCTTGACGAAAATCTGTCCCTTGCCGTTACCCGACGCAACACCGAGGTCAGCTTCGCGCGCTTCACCCGGTCCGTTGACGACACAGCCCATGACGGCGACGCGCAGCGGCACGGTCATGCCTTCGAGTCCCTTGGTGACGTCTTCAGCGAGCGTGTAGACGTCGACTTGAGCGCGACCACACGACGGGCACGACACAATTTCGAGCTTGCGTTCGCGCAGGTTGAGGGATTCGAGAATCTTGAGGCCGACCTTGACTTCTTCTGCGGGAGGAGCCGACAGCGAAACACGGATGGTGTCGCCGATTCCTTCGGCGAGAAGAATTCCGAAAGCCGTTGCCGACTTGATGGTGCCCTGGAAAGCGGGACCGGCCTCGGTTACGCCGAGGTGAAGTGGCCAGTCGCCGCGTTCCGCCAACTGACGATACGCCTTGACCATGACGATTGGGTCGTTGTGCTTGACCGAGATCTTGAAGTCGTGGAAATCGTGTTCTTCGAACAGGCTGGCTTCCCAGACTGCAGATTCAACGAGTGCCTCGGCCGACGGGCGACCGTACTTCTGCAACAGACGGGGGTCAAGCGAACCGGCGTTGACACCGATGCGGATTGCGACGCCGGCGTCCTTGGCAGCTTTAGCGATTTCACCGACCTTGTCATCGAACTGCTTGATGTTTCCGGGGTTGACGCGAACGGCTGCACAGCCGGCGTCGATTGCCTGGAAAACATACTTGGGCTGGAAGTGGATGTCCGCGATGACAGGGATCTGGCTCTTCTTCGCGATGATGTGAAGAACGTCGGCGTCGTCCTGTGTTGGGACCGCGACGCGAACGATGTCGCAACCGGACGCCGTCAGTTCGGCGATCTGCTGGAGTGTGCCGTTGATGTCGGTCGTCTTCGTCGTGGTCATCGACTGGACGGAAACAGGAGCGTCACCGCCGACCATGATCTTGCCGACCTTGATCTGGCGGGACTTACGACGGGGGGCGAGGGTCTCGACCACTCGCGGGGTTCCAATGTTGACTGCAGCCACGTTGCCAGCGTACTCCGCTATGGGCCGAGAGTAATCGGTTTGACGATGTCGGCGTAAATGAGAAGTGCGCTCATAGCAATCAGGATTGCCGTCGCAACGACCGTGATCGGCACGAGACGAGCGGTGTCAATCGGTTGCGGTGCTGGTCGGCCGAAAAGTTTGGCGAATCGCCCGCGCACCCAGTCGATCAGCGCGACAGCAACGTGGCCGCCATCGAGAGGCAACAGCGGAATGAGGTTGAACACGAAGAGTGCGACGTTCAGCGACGCGAGGATTCCGATGAGCGCCGAGACGCGCGACGCAATGTCGATTCCGTCGAGGCTGGCGACCTCGCCAGCGATTCGACCAACGCCGACGACCGAAACAGGCCCGTTGACGTCACGTTCGGCGGAGCCGAAGGCCGCGTCCCACACTTGTCCCATTCGAGCGGGCAGGTCAATGATGATTCCGCCGACATCAACGATGTTCGTTCCGAGGTTTTGCAGGGCGACCACTGGTGACTGCCGCTGGCGGGCGTATTCGGGACCAACACCCGCGTACCCAACAACATCGGTTTTCAGGCTGCCGTCCTCGTTCGTCACGGCATTTCCGTCGGTGTCGAACACGTAACGCTCGGCTTCGACTGGGACGACAGCGAGTGTGAGTGTTTTGCCTGCGCGGTCGATAACGAATTCGATGGTGTCGTTCGGGTGGTCGCGAATGATCGAAATGTTGCTCACCCAGTCGGTGAACGGGACTCCGTCGATCGAGACGATGGTGTCACCCACCACGAGTCCAGCGGCCTTAGCCGGGGCGACCGGGTCAGCGTCAGTGCAGGTTTGGTCGACGGCGGTGACGGGCTTGACGCAATCGGCAAGCGAGCCAACCGCGGTCGTCGGCGCCATCACACCAAAGCCAGAAAAGAGGACCACATACAGAACGGCGGCGATGAGCAAATTCATGACGGGACCGCCGAGCATAATCACGATGCGCTTGAACGTTCCCAACTTGTAAAACGTGCGGTTTTCATCTGTGATCGTTTCCGCAGAGGCGTCGCGGGCATCTTGCACGAGTGACCGGAAGAGTTTGAATCCGCGGTTTGTCGACGGGGTCGGTGGGTACATCCCCGACAGCGACACGTAACCGCCGAGAGGAATCGCCTTGATCCCGAACTCCGTTTCGCCGAATTTGCGAGACCACAGCGTCGGCCCGAACCCGACCATGAACTTGCCGACAAACACACCGAATTTGCGTGCGGGATAAAAGTGCCCGAGTTCGTGAAGGCCGATCGAGATTCCGATTCCCAACGCGACCACGAGGATTCCCAGAATCGACAGCAGAACGTCCATGTGGTCAAGGGTACTCGCGGGCTCGGACGTGCCGAGCGCGGAGGACTACTTGCTCAGGAAGTTCATAGCGGCGTCGCGCGCCCACGCGTCCGCTGCGAGTACCGATTCGAGGTCAAGCGAGGAGGGCGCTGTGTGCTCCCCCACGACTCGTTCGATGGTGTCGACGATGTCGAGGAACGCGATGGTGCCTGCGTTGAAGGCGTCCACGGCCACCTCGTTTGCGGCGTTGTATACAGCGGGGAAAGTTGCCCCCGCCTTGCCGACCTGGCGTGCGAGGCGAATCGCGCCGAAGATGTCTTCATCGAGCGGGGCAAATGTCCACTCGTGGGCCTTCGTCCAGTCGACGGGAATCGTCGCGCCGGCCACACGATGTGGCCAGTCAAGTCCCAAAGCGATGGGCAAATGCATGTCGGGGGGCGACGCCTGGGCGATTGTCGATCCGTCGACGAACTCGACCATCGAGTGAATCACCGACTGCGGGTGAACCGTGACCTCGATGCGGTCAAACGGAATGGCGAACAACAGGTGTGCCTCGATGACCTCGAGTCCCTTGTTGACGAGCGTCGACGAGTTGGTCGTGATGACCGTTCCCATGTTCCACGTCGGGTGCTTCGACGCTTGTTCGGGAGTCACGGTCGCGAGTTGGTCGCGCGTGAACCCGCGGAACGGTCCGCCGCTCGCCGTGAGGACCAGTTTCGCGACCTCGGAGTGTTTGCCCGCCAACAGCGATTGCGCGATGGCCGAGTGTTCCGAGTCGACGGGAACGATTTGGCCTGGCTTGGCCTTCGACGTGACAAGGGAACCGCCGATGATGAGGGATTCCTTGTTCGCAAGCGCCAGGGTCGCGCCAGTTTCGAGTGCCGCGAGGGTGGGTTCGAGTCCGACCGCTCCGGTGATCCCGTTGAGGATGACGTCCGCCTTGGTCGATTCGACAAGTTTCACCGCGTCGGCGGCGCCATATGCGACATTGGTGACCTCGAATTCGGCTGCTTGCGCTTCGGCGAGTTCACGGTTTCGACCGGCGGAAAGCCCAACCACGCGAAAGCGGTCGGGGTTGTTCCGGATTACGTCGAGTGCCTGGGTTCCGATAGACCCGGTGCTACCGAGGACGATGACGTCGCGCATGTGTTTAGTCTGCCAGCCGCGTCGCTAGACGAGTGCGGTAGCCGACACCGTTCGGTCGATTGTGAACTGGCCGATGACGCGGGTTCCGACATACAGGACGGCGGTTTGACCCGTTGCAACACCGTTGAGCGGAATTGTCGGGCGAACGATGATTTCGCCGTCCACGTTTTCGGCAATCGCGGGAACCGGGTCGGCATGGGCGCGAATCTGTACTTCGCAGTCAAAACTGGTGAAGCCGCCTTCTGTGGCGCCGGCGATTCCGCTGACGACGGGGTCGTTGCCCGCCCACGAAAATCTCGACCCGCCGATTTCGGCGATGTCTAGGTCGGCTCGTGACCCGACGACGACCTGGTTGGTCGCGGGCTTGACGGTAACGACGAAGCGCGGACGCCCATCGGCCGCCGGGACTCCGAGATTGAGTCCTTTGCGCTGCCCCACCGTGTAGGCCAATGCGCCGTCGTGCTCGCCGATGACGTTCCCGTCGGTGTCGACAATCTCGCCGGGTTCCATCGGGATTCGGTCAGCAAGCCAGTCACGAGTATCGCCTTCGGGGATGAAGCAAATGTCGTGGCTGTCGGGCTTGTTGGCAACGGACAGTCCGCGACGTTC
>JBJOQU010000046.1:0-4591 GCA_046049745.1 Actinomycetota bacterium
GCATCTCGTGCTATTTCGGATATGACAATGAAGACGTCAACCAGATTCAGATTTATTCGGTTGTGTCAGTTGCCCGCGGTGACTGAGTACGTCACCAGAGGCTCCTCGGAGGTCACCGAACTCCACTGCACGCCGAGCGAACCGTTGGATTCGGTAACGGTGAGTCCAGCTGGAGTGGAAGGTGGCGCAGCGGTCGTGAGCCGAACCACAGCCGTCGAGCCCGAGAACGTCACATCGACGTATCGACCCGACACTGAAATCGATGTCGCTCCGACGGCTGTTCCTAAGTCCACAGATCCGAGCCGAGCGCCGTCGGTCAAGCGGATAGTGACGAGTTTGGTGTGACCGTTCGAGACAGTGGTGCCATAGGCAAAGGGTGACCCACTCGGAATCGTGATGTTCCGCAATCCAGTCTCGTCGGACGCGAGGGGAAAGTTCGCGACGACCGTTCTCGTCGTGAAATCAATCCCGACAAGTCGACCGGGAGCCGTCTCTGTGCCATACCACCCGACAGTTCCCACGAGGATCGGGTCGACAAGACCCTGGGTGATTCCGGTCAGGGTGGTCGTTGTGTCGACCTGAATGGGAGGGCTGTCCTTGAATGCCACGAGCCGCGGTGCGCTGGTTCCCGCGGTGGTGAAGAACTTCGATCCGTACATGATGCCGCTGGTGGTCGGCGATTGGGATTGGTTCACCGAGCTCGAAAACGCGCCCGTCGCTGTTGTGAGTTTGGTGACGACTGAGGTCCCGGGATTTGAACCGAAATAGAGGGAGACGCCCATGGGGTGGAATCCAAGACCACGAGGTGCCGTGTCCGTGGCGGCTAGGTCGTAGCTCGACATTCGAGTACCCGTGGTCGGGTTGATGGTGACTATTCGACCGCCGAGCCCTGCACGCTTGGCGAGGAAGGCGATGGTCCCACTGCCGGGGTGCAGCCGCGCCTCGGTCGCACCAACTTCGCCGGCAACCGTCGGTGTGGTCGTGATTGTTGCCGTCGCGAGGTCTCGACGGGCGAGAACCCCCGTCCCCGTTGTGCTTGCTCCGAGTGCCCACGCGGTCAAGCCAGTCGCGTCGGTCACCCACGGAGAGTCGATTGTGACGCCGGCTGGGGCGGCGAGAGAAAAGGCAACAACGGGTTGCTCGGGTGATGCTAGAGCCGCTGGCGCAGGTCCCGCAAGGAAGTTCGCCAGCATCACGCTAACGATGGCGGATATTTCAGTGATGACGGCAACCCGTCGAATTGGTGTGTGAGACATGAGGGATACCTCACCACTCACAATCGGTCCGCGTAGTTAATTCTCCACAGGGAGGGTATTTTTGACGGAGGGAGGTGTGATGTCCGATCTGATTGACACGACTGAGATGTATCTCAAGGTCGTTTTTGAACTCGAAGAACAGGGTCAGCCAGCGTTGCGAGCACGCGTGGCCGAACGTCTTGATCAGGCGATGCCTTCGGTGTCGCAGACGGTCTCGCGCCTTGAGCGTGATGGGCTTGTCACCCTCGACGACAATCGCATTGTCGAACTGACGACCGCTGGACGCGAAATCGCCGTTGCGGTGATGCGCAAGCACCGAATCGCTGAACGATTTCTCTTTGACATTCTGGGACTCGACTGGGCGGCATGCCACGAAGAGGCTTGCCGTTGGGAGCACGTTCTGGGCGATGACGCCGAAGCCAAACTTCTTGCAATGCTGACGACGACGGATGTGGACCCCTACGGTAATCCCATCCCTGGCGTGTCCGAAACCGTTGACGTCCCTCGCATCGGAGGCGTCCCGATTTCTACGGTCGGCGAAGGGTTCCACACACTCGTCGCCTTGGGTGAGAGTTTGCAAGCCGACGCTGGGCTATTGACCGAATGTGCGCGTGCCGGAATCATCCCCGGCGCAGCCTTGACTGTGTCAGGCGACGGGGACCAGTGGCGCATCGAAGGCCCAACGGGTGCCGTAACACTCCGCGTCAATGACGCTTCGCAGTTATTTGTTTCCTCCGCATAGAAGGAGAGCACGACACGTTTCGGCGCGTCGCGAGTTTGTACGCTGTATGTTCATCTTGAGGGTCTAGCCCCCCTCATGGATGACCCATCTTTCAGGCCGTCCGTCCCCAGCAAACCCCAGCAGAAAGATCCTTGTGGAACCGATTCTTATCGTTTCGCTAGTTGTGGCTATTGCCTTGTTCTTTGACTTCACGAACGGGTTCCACGACACTGCGAATGCCATGGCGACCCCGATTGCAACAGGAGCGCTCAAGCCCCGAACTGCAGTCATCATCGCCGCCATCATGAACCTTGTCGGAGCATTCCTGTCTACTGCAGTCGCGAAGGCTATCTCGGTCTCACTAATTAACGAGGGCGTGTCGATTGGGCCCGAGATGGTTTTTGCCGGCCTGACGGGCGCTATCCTGTGGAACCTCACTACATGGTTTCTCGGCCTCCCCTCATCGTCATCGCATGCGCTTTTCGGCGGTCTGATCGGAGCCGCCCTCGTGTTCGCCGGAGTCGGTGCGGTGAACAGCGATGCAATTTTCCAAAAAGTCATCATTCCCGCCCTTGCCGCACCATTGATAGCCGGAATCGCTGCGTTTCTCACTACCCGAATCGCTTACATTGTCACGGCGCGAACACAAGTGTCGCGCGCAAAGACGGGCATTGGGACTGGCCGAGATACCTTCAAGATTGGTCAGATTTTCTCGTCGTCACTTCTCGCCCTCAGCCATGGCACGAATGATGCACAAAAAACGATGGGTGTAATCACTCTCGTTCTTGTTACAGCGGGCTTCCAGTCAAGCGGTGACCACGTTGAATTCTGGGTAGTCGTGTCCTCTGCGGTAGCGATTGCGCTGGGAACCTACGCCGGAGGATGGCGCATCATCAAGACGATGGGATCAGGTCTTGCGGAAATCAAGCCTGCGCAAGGCTTCGCAGCAGAGGTCGCGTCTGGCGTGACAATTCTTGCGTCATCGAATCTCGGTTTCGCCTTGTCGACCACCCAAGTTGCATCAGGTGCGATCATGGGGTCCGGCGTCGGTAGACGCGGCGGGCAGGTCAGATGGTCCAAGGCGGGCCAAATCGTCATCGCGTGGTTCCTCACGCTTCCCGCAGCGGGGATCGTCGGCGCTCTATCGGCCGTCCTCGTGATGCAGGGTCCTGCGGGCTTCTTCCTTGACCTCGTCATCACCCTCGCAGTTGTTGTGACGATATTCCAGGTGTCACGTCGCAACAAAATTGGCGCACACAACGTCATCAGTGAAGTCGAGGGAGCTTCCGAAGTTATCCGCACTCCCCGACAGATTCGCCAGGCAAAACGCGATGTGCGAAACGCGTCGAAGAGTTCGGTAAAAACGTCGACGAAGGGTTCGTCGAAATCCATCAAATCCGCCAAGGTGACGAGTAAGTCCTCGTCGAAGTCCACGAAGGGTAAGAAGTAATGGAAATCGATTGGAATTCATTCGGCCTTGTCTTCGCCGCATCGATCGGGTTCTCGACCGTTATCGTCGCCACTTTTGCTTTTGGTGTCCGTCTTTACACAAACGCTCTGAGCTATGTCAGTGCGGCAAAAAAGGGTAATCGAAGTGCCGCCGTGAGCGAAGTCCTCAATCGGGCAGTTGCATACAGCATGTTTGCTATCGCGAGCGGGGCACTGCTATACGGGATCTATTTGATTGTCCCAATCTTCCACCTCGACAAATAGGCGCAGAACAAACGAACAGTCGGCGCCGCGGTAATCCGCGACGCCGACTGGCTTGTGTGTGGGTCGCCTAGACGTTGCCCACCACGATGAGGCTGTCTCCGGCTGCAGGGGTGAACTCGGTCCCCTTCGCGGGGTTGAGGACAACGCCCTGTGCACCAGACGATTGAGCGTCCGCGGCCACACGATAACCGATGACGGATTCGTTCTTGGCAACACCCGCGGCGACGAGCTGCGAGAACGCAACCTTCTTCTTGAGGGGTGCGTACTCGTCAATCGGACGCATGTTGACTGAAGCGCCATCCGCGTCGAACAGATCGGTGAACACGGGTGACAGCGCCGGGTTCTCCGAAACCTGGGCAACGACGAGCGCAGCCAAGTTGTCACTGATAACGAGGTCATCGACAGCCGCAACTCGAGCGAGCTCGGCCTTGCGCGAGTCGAGGATTTCGGCGACGAGTCGCGTCGGGTGAACCTTGTTTTTCTTGTCTTCGAACAGCGTGTTCATCTGCAACATTGTCAACATCGTCTGAGCGTCCGCTTCGGATTCGCTGATTGCGTTGCGGTAGCCCAAGACAATCACTTCGTCGTAGTGCTTTGCCTCAGCCGCAGCAATCAGTTCGTCGATATCACCGGTCGATGCCGAGTACGACACGACGAGGCCATCAAACTTCAACGACTTGAGCTCAGCGGGATCGACGTACTTGGGGTTCGCAACGATGTGCACGGTCGAACCCTTGGGCAGGAAGCTCGCGAGTTCGGAAATCACCGATTGGCCCATCGACGACCAACCGACCACGAGAAGGTGCTCGGCGGGGCGCTTGGCGTTCTTCCCGCCGGTGACGGTCGGCGCCTTGGCCTTCTCGACGCCCGTGTAAACAACCTTGTCGTCGTCCTCGGCGAT
>JBJOQU010000047.1:0-4199 GCA_046049745.1 Actinomycetota bacterium
TCGAGTCGCTCCTTGACCTTCCCGTTGATCTGCACGATTGCCGTAATCGAGTCCTCGACCAGTAACGACTCATCAGCCACGGGAAGCGTCTGAAGCCCGACGAATTTGGCGTGACCTAACAGTTCCCACATGTCTTCCGCGGTGTGCGGAGCGAACATCGACAAGACAAGGGCCAGAACCTCTGCAGCTTCTCGGACCGCTGCGTCGTCGGCGCCCGCCCCCGTGTCGATCTCTTTGCGGACGTGGTTCACCAAGTCCATCGCCCGCGCGACAACGACGTTGAACTTGTATGACTCGACCAGTCCCCCGACGTCCGCGAGCAACTTGTGGGTGACACGACGAAGTGCGGCTGAGCCAGTAGATTGGTCGGCTCCGACCTTGCTCGTCACGTCATCCGCAATTCGCCACGCACGAGCGAGGAATTTGTGCGATCCCGTGACGGATACGTCGGCCCAGTCGATGTCGTCCTCGGGCGGTCCAGCGAACGCCATCGTCAGACGAACCGCGTCTACGCCGAACTTGTCCAGTTCCTCGCCGAAGAAAACGATGTTGCCCTTGGACTTGGACATCTTGGATCCGTCGAGGATGACCATTCCCTGATTGAGCAATGCCTCGAAGGGCTCGTCAAAGTCGATGTGGCCGAGGTCGAACAGGACTTTAGTGATGAACCGCGCATACAAGAGGTGCAAAATCGCGTGCTCAACGCCACCGACGTACTGGTCGACGGGCGCCCACGCCTTGACGCGATCCTTATCGAACGCCTGCGAGTCGTCGTTGGGCGACAGGAACCGCAAAAAGTACCACGACGAGTCCACAAAGGTGTCCATCGTGTCTGGGTCGCGGCGCGCAGGCGAGCCGTCACGCGGGTCGGCAACGTTGACCCACTCCTCGGCTGCGCCCAGGGGGCTGGAACCCTTAGGGCGCAAATCCAGCCCTTCGGTCGGCGGAAGCACAACGGGAAGCTGCTCGGCAGGCACGGGGATGAGTTCGCCGTCCTCGCCGTGAATGATCGGGATCGGAGTTCCCCAGTAACGCTGACGCGAGATGAGCCAGTCACGAAGTCGATAGGTGGTCGCGCCCTTGCCGGTGCCGGCCTCCTCGAGGACCTCAATCGCCTTGACTATGGCGTCAGCCTTGTTGAGACCGTCGAGCGGACCCGAGTTGACGTGCGGTCCATCACCCGTCATGGGAACGCCCGTCGTCGCGGGGTCGTTCGGTTCGTCCGAAGGGACATCGACGACGACGCGAATTGGCAGGTCGTACTTGAGCGCGAAGTCAAGGTCACGCTGGTCGTGCGCAGGAACCGCCATGATCGCACCCGAGCCGTAATCGGCGAGGACGTAGTCGGCGGTCCACACAGGGACGGACTCACCGTTCAGGGGGTTGATCGCGTTGACGCCGAGGAAAACGCCCGTCTTGGGCCTCGTCGCGTCCTGACGTTCAATTTCAGTCTTTTTTTGGACGTCGGTCAGATATTCCGCGAACGCTGCCCGAACGGTCGGCTCGGCGGTCGCCGCCAGCTCGCTGGCAAGGTCGGAATCAGGAGCGACGACCATGAAAGTTGCGCCGAACAAGGTGTCGGGGCGGGTTGTGAACACAGGGATTTCACGAGTCGAACCCTCGACCGTGAAGACAACCTCTGCACCTTGTGAACGGCCGATCCAGTTGCGCTGCATAGTCAGAACCTTGGCCGGCCACGTCGCCTCGAGACGATCGAGGTCTTGGAGGAGGCGGTCCGCATAATCCGTGATGCGGAAGTACCACTGGGTCAACTTCTTCTTGACGACCATCGCGCCGCTGCGCTCACTGGTTCCGTCCGGCAAGACCTGCTCGTTCGCGAGAACGGTCTGGTCTACCGGGTCCCAGTTGACCCACGAGTCCTTGCGGTATGCGAGTCCCTTCTTGAACATCTCGAGGAACAACCATTGGTTCCACTTGTAATATCCGGGGTCCGACGTATGCAGGACGCGACTCCAGTCGAATGATGCCGCGTAGCGCTTCATCGACGCACGCTGCTGAGCGATGTTGTCGTAGGTCCAATCGCGTGGGTTCACGCCACGCTTGATCGCGGCGTTCTCCGCCGGGAGACCGAACGAATCCCACCCGATGGGGTGAAGAACGCGGCAACCGCGAAGTCTCCAATAACGTGCGAGTACGTCACCCAGTGCGTACACCTCGGCGTGACCCATGTGAAGGTCCCCAGACGGATAAGGGAACATGTCAAGGATGTACTTGTGCGGACGGTCGTCGACGGAATCGTCCACGTCGAAAGGACGTTCGGCTTCCCACACGGGAGCCCACTTCTCTTCCAAACGACGGAAGTCATACTCGATCTCGTCCACGACAGCCTTTCCGGTGCGACACGCGCACTCTCTAGTTTATTCCGCGGAGAGGAAGAGGTTGGGCGAGGCGCCGAGAACCCGAAGAAGGGCGTCGGCCTTGACGCCGACTTCGTGAATTTCGTCTATGACACGGGAGCCTGCGGTAATCCCCCCGCCTACCCCGATTGTTGCCCCACTGCCGTCGACGACAATGCTGCGAATGGTCATCGCGAGAGTGAGGTCACCTCGACCAGCGAAGCCAAAAACTCCGGCGTAAATCCCGCGCTCGCCCGATTCGAGGCCACCGAGGATTTCCACAGCGCTTCGTTTGGGTGCACCGGTCATGGAGCCCGCGGGGAACAACGCGCGAGCAGCATCGGTCGAAGAAACGCCAGCGCTCAGCGTGCCCGACACTGTGCTGACCAATTGGTGGACAGTCGAATAGGTTTCGACAACGTGAAGCGCCGGAACGTGGACGCTTCCGACGTCGCAGACTTGCGACAAGTCGTTCCGACAGAGGTCGACGATCATGAGGTTCTCGGCGCGTTCCTTGTCGGATTCGAGCAACTCGCGCTTGAGCAGCATGTCCTCGGCCGCATCCATGCTGCGCGGTCGGGTTCCCTTGATGGGCTTTGTTGACGCGACGCGGTTGCGCACCGTGAGGAAAGATTCGGGCGAGGAGCTCAGCAAGGTAACGTCGCTCGATCGAATGTAACCACCGTGACGAGTCGGCGACGTTCGGCGAAGCGCAATGTACGTGCCGACCGGATCAATTTCGCCCGGCACCGTGATGACCGTGGTCATGCACAATTGGTACGCATCGCCATCCGTGATGTGTCGCAGGCACTCGGTGATGGCGTCGCCATAATGCTCGACAGAGTCACGCCATAGTGCTTCCCGTGGCTCTGCAATGGGCCGTTCGGTGTTAGGAATTCCCGCGTTGTGGAGTTCAGCCAAAGCGCGAACCCACGCGGTTGCGACCGAGGGGTCCTTCGCGTAGAGAGCAACCGACGCGTCACGATGGTCCAGTTCCAGCACAACATCAACATCGAGGACGAACGACCGCGGGTGGCGTTCAATCCCCACCGTGACCCCGAGAGTCGACTCTCGGGCACCGTACGACACCCACCCAACTCGAGTGACGGGACAATCCCCTGAAGCCTCGAATTCAGTGAATCCGTCAGTCACAAGCACCGGAGTTCCCAAGCCGAAGTACGACACTGATTCGCCCAGCGAATCGTCGAGCCAGAAGCCGTACTGCTCGTAGGCGACAAGAGCGAGGAACGCCGCCTCCGCATCGACCGGCACATCGACGTCGAGCCTGATGTAGCGGTCTGTCATACCCTTAACACTATGGTCGACACGACGATTTACCGATGGGCGAACGGTTCGCTCGCCGTCGAGGAGTGGTGCGACACCAATCCCGGTGCCGTCCGTGTCGCCGACTCGTTTCTCGTCGTCGATGGCGAGGCCGTTGAGGTCGAACGCCATCGCGCACGATTCGCCGCCAATCTGGGCGCACAAGGAATTGACGTCGACGTCGATGGCTTCGTGAAAACCACTCTCGCCGAGATTCCCCGCGAGGGCCGATGGTTTCCTCGGCTCGAGGCGATCGACTACGGCGACGGCGCACTTCTTCGGCTGATTCTTCGGCCAGCCCCTGAACCGCTCGAGACAATCACGCTGGCCACCGCTGCGACGGACCCGCGAACAATGCCCACGATCAAAGGCCCCGATCTCGCGGCACTGGGAAATCTGCGCCGCGACAGCGGAGCGGACGAGGCGGTCATCACGACCGACGGACTCGTCACCGAAGGGGCGTGGTCCAGCATCGTGTGGTGGAAGAACGACCGCCTTCACCGCGTTGACCCGGCGATC
>JBJOQU010000048.1:0-6757 GCA_046049745.1 Actinomycetota bacterium
CGACCATTCGTCGAATGACTTCTGCCATTCCGCTCGGTCAGCCTTCGCGCGCTCAGCAAGTGAACGCGTGTGTGCGAGGACGTCGTCCGGAACAACGAACGACTCGTTCGGGTCCCAGCCAAGTGCTTCCTTTGTTCCCTGAACCTCTTCGGCACCCAAAGCTGAACCGTGGATTTTTCCCGTGTTCTGCTTCGTCGGCGCTGGGTACCCAATGATCGTCTTGAGAATGATGAGCGTCGGTTTCGACGTTTCCGCCTTGCCTGCCTCGATCGCAGCGTGCAATGCCGGAACGTCCTCGACGTAGCCGCTCGGAGTACGCCATGACACCTCACGAACGTCCCAGCCGTAAGCGCGGTAGCGCGCGGCGACGTCCTCGGTGAAAGCGATGTTGGTGTCGTCCTCGATGGAAATCTGGTTCGAGTCATAAATCACGACGAGGTTGCCCAGTTGCTGGTGCCCAGCGAGAGACGACGCTTCGGCCGTGACGCCTTCCTGCATGTCACCGTCTCCACAAATCACGTACGTGAAGTGGTCGAAGGGCGACGAACCGGTCGCCGTCGGGTCAAACAGCCCGCGCTCGAAGCGCTGTGCATATGCCATTCCTACCGCCGACGCGAGGCCCTGCCCGAGAGGACCCGTGGTTATCTCGACGCCCTTGGTGTGGCCGTACTCGGGGTGACCGGGAGTCTTCGAGCCCCACGTGCGGAATGACTTGAGATCGTCGAGTTCAAGCCCGAATCCGCCGAGGTACAACTGGATGTATTGCGTCAACGACGAGTGGCCAATTGACAAAACGAAGCGGTCGCGACCAAGCCAATCGGTGTCGGTCGGATCGTGGCGCATGACCTTCTGGTACAGCAAGTACGCGACGGGGGCCATGGACATCGCTGTGCCGGGGTGGCCGTTACCGACCTTCTCGACGGCGTCAACAGCGAGCAAGCGAGCAGTGTCGACCGCTTTCGCGTCGAGGGGAGTCCACTCCAGAGTCGTCATGACGGTCCAATCTCGTGTGTCGAGACGTGCCGAGGAATATCCTCTGTGTCGACGATGGCACGGAGACGGAGCACGCCTGATGTGTACGACTTCAGTTTAGTGGAAATGGGGTGCTCAGAACGGGTACGTAGAATGGGGCGCGTGACTTCTTCTCCCGCCGCGACAACGTCAGCAACAACCGCTGCACGAACTGCCGGGAAGAACCTTCGCGCGTACGTCGCGTTGACCAAGCCCCGCGTGATCGAGCTCCTGTTGGTGACGACGGCACCGGCGATGGTTCTCGCCGAACGGGGCATCCCCAACCTGTGGTTGGTACTGGGAACTCTCTTTGGCGGTGCGATGAGCGCCGGTAGTGCCAACGCATTCAACATGTACATTGACCGCGATATTGATCAGTTGATGGCCCGCACCAAGGGCCGTCCGATCGTCGCAGGCGACATCTCTGCCCGGGCGGCACTCATTTTCGCGTGGGTGCTCGGCGCGGCGTCCATTGCGTTCCTGTGGATGATTGCGAACCCGCTCGCCGCGATACTCTCCCTTGCCGCAATACTCTTCTACGTCTTCGTTTACACACTCTTGCTCAAGCGTCGAACCGAGCAGAACATCGTCTGGGGCGGAATTGCCGGATGTTTCCCCGTTCTCATCGGTTGGGCAGCCGTCACCGGCTCGCTCTCGATTGAGCCGTGGATCCTGTTCCTCGTCATCTTCGTGTGGACACCGGCACACTATTGGCCACTGTCACTTCGCTACGTCGATGACTATGCGGCCGCGTCAGTTCCGATGCTGTCCGTCCTTCGCCCGCGAGTTGCCGTCGGACTCCAGGTCATTTTGTACGCCTGGGCGACCGTCATCGCATCGTTGATCCTCATCCCTGCTGGCAACATGGGTCCGCTCTACATCGCAGTTTCGGTCCTCGTCGGAGGGTGGTTCCTCATCGAGGCGCATCGCCTGTACAACAAGACGGTCGACGGAATAGACGCCTCAGCGATGCGCGTTTTTCACGCGAGCAACACCTATTTGACAGTGTTGTTCGTCGCGGTTGCGCTCGACCCGCTCATCGTCCTCACGTAAATCCCGCGCGTCACGAGAACAATCACCACCATTGACAACACGAGGTGAATGGCGACGAGAGGGACGGGTAAGCCCGTTCGGGACTGCCAGATTCCGATCGCAATCTGTGCGCCAAATCCGGCGAGGACGGCAATCCAGGCACGACGCTCTCGTCCCACGGACAGGATGAAGGCAAGCCCCACCAGCGATGCGGTGATGTAGGCGGGCCACGCGTGAACGTGTTGCAAGATTTCGGGATTGAGTCCGTTCCGCGGCGCGTCTGCGTCTCCTGCGTGAGGTCCCGAACCCGTCGTGAGGACGCCGACGAGAAGAACCACCGACGTCATTCCGGCAATCGCCCACGACAACGCATCAACCGAACGCATCCGGGGGAGTTCCGGCGTCGACTTCACGCGGAACAGCAGGATCGCAGCAAGAACGACCATGACCGCCGACGCGACGAAGTGAAGGCCAACGACATAGGGGTTGAGGTCTGTCCAGACGGAGATTCCACCGATGACGGCCTGAATCGGGATACCGGCAACGAGTCCGACCGACAAACGCCACTCGATTCGGTGCTGACGTCGAAGTTTCCACAACACAACCAATTGAGCAACGCACACAGCCAAGAGCACGAACGTGAGAAGGCGATTTCCGAACTCGATGACGCCGTGGATTCCCATCTCGGGCGTATTGACGATCGAACCTTCGGTGCACGTCGGCCATTCTGGGCAACCGAGTCCAGAGGCGGTCAGTCGAACCAGACCACCGGTGCCCACGATGCCGATTTGCGCGATGAGGTTCAGCCACGTGACGATGATCACGGCACGAGAGTGAATCGATGTCGGCAGAGCAACCACGAGAGTCCTTACGGCGTAGAATGAGAAGGCAAGCCTAGGCAATCAGTCTATGTTCGCCCCGCGCCCACCGCGGATCGTCGGCACGATAAACGTGTTTGAAGACGAGGAAGGAAATCATGGCAGAGCCCATCGTGGACCGCCCCGAGTTGGACAGTCTTGGCCAGTACGAATTCGGCTGGCACGACACTGATTCAGCAGGTGCGAGCGCAAAACGCGGAATCAACGAGCAGGTCGTCACCGACATTTCGGCCCGCAAGAACGAGCCGGCCTGGATGTTGGAGCGCCGACTCAAGGCATTGCAGCTTTTCGAAAAGAAGCCGATGCCGAACTGGGGAGCAGACCTCTCGGGTATTGATTTCGATAACATCAAGTACTTCGTCAAGTCGACCGAGCGTCAGGCACAGTCGTGGGAAGACCTCCCCGAGGACATTCGCCGCACCTACGAGCGACTGGGCATTCCCGAGGCCGAGCGCCAGCGTCTCGTCGCCGGCGTTGCCGCACAGTACGAATCCGAAGTTGTGTACCACCAGATCCGTGAAGACCTCGAGCAACAGGGCGTCATCTTCCTCGATACGGACACGGCGCTTCGCGAGCACGAAGACATTTTCAAGGAGTACTTCGGCACGATCATCCCGTCGGGTGACAACAAGTTCGCAGCACTCAACACCGCAGTGTGGTCGGGTGGCTCGTTCGTGTACGTCCCCAAGGGCGTTCACGTCGAAATCCCGCTGCAGGCGTATTTCCGCATCAACACCGAGAACATGGGGCAGTTCGAGCGAACGCTCATCATCGCGGACGAAGACTCGTATGTGCACTACATCGAAGGTTGCACCGCACCGATCTACAAGAGCGACTCGTTGCACAGCGCCGTCGTTGAAATCGTTGTGAAGAAGGGCGCCCGCGTCCGTTATACGACGATTCAGAACTGGTCGACCAACGTGTACAACCTGGTCACAAAGCGTGCCGTCGCGCACGAAGGCGCCACCATGGAATGGGTCGACGGCAACATCGGCTCCAAGGTCACGATGAAGTACCCGTCGATCTTCCTCGTCGGTGAGCACGCTAAGGGCGAGACGCTCTCTGTCGCTTTCGCGGGTCCGGGGCAACACCAGGATGCCGGCGCGAAGATGATCCACCTCGCTCCCAACACGACCTCGTCCATCATTTCGAAGTCGATTGCGCGTGGCGGTGGTCGCGCCGGTTACCGCGGTGAAGTCAAGATGGGCGAGAAGGCACACGGTTCGGCGAACACTGTTCGGTGTGACGCGCTGCTCGTGGACACCATCTCGCGATCTGACACATATCCGGCGATTGACATTCGCGTCGACGACGTGCATCTCGGACACGAAGCCACGGTGTCTCGCGTGTCGGAAGAGCAACTGTTCTACTTGCAGTCGCGCGGAATGCCCGAGGACGAAGCCATGGCGATGATCGTTCGTGGATTCATCGAGCCCATCGCACGCGAGCTTCCCATGGAATACGCCCTCGAACTCAACAAGCTCATCGAGATGAACATGGAAGGCTCGGTGGGCTAGATGACGACGACTGTTGACCACCCCAGCCACGGGGCGTGGTGGGAAAGTCCTGTCCAAACGCGCGACGAACACTTCGCATCGTTCAGCCCATCCGATTTCCCTGAGATCTCCGCGCGCCAGCCAGAGTGGCGACTGAGCCCAATCGACGCGCTCGCGCCTCTCGCAACGGGTGAACTGGATGGCGGCCACTACGACGTCATTGTCACCGGCGCAGACATCGAATGGGTCGCTCGTGACACCGTCAAGTCGGATGCGGGAGTTCCCGAGGACCTCATTGCGGCACGCGCATGGGACCGCACCACCGACGCTCTTGTCGTGACTGTTTCCGGCGAGGGCGAGGCCGCTCGTCTCGTGCGAAACATCGACGGCACACGAGCCGGACACCTCGTCATTACTTTCGCGCCCAACACGCACCGCACACTCATCATTGAGAACCGCGGAAGCGCAGTCCTCGCTGAAAACGTCGACATCATCGTTGGCGACGGATCGAGCGCCCGTGTAGTGCACCTCGGCGAATGGGATAACACCGCAATCCACGCGGCGACCCACACCGCCCGAATCGGCAAAGACGCGCATCTTGACCACATTCTGGTGTCACTCTCCGGTGCAATCCAGCGCGTGAACCCTTCGTTCCTGCTGGCCGGGAACGGATCTGGCGTCGAGGCACTCGGTGTGTACTTTGCCGACCGCGGTCGCCACGTCGAACACCGCGTGTTCGTTCACCACATTGCTCCTCAGTCCAAGTCGAACGTGCTCTACAAGGGAGCTCTGCACGGCTCGAACACCCGCACTGTCTGGGTGGGTGACGTCTTGATTGGCCGTGGCGCGACGGGAACCGATTCCTACGAAGCGAACCGAAACCTGATCCTCTCCGACGGCGCACGCGCCGATTCGATCCCGAACCTCGAGATCGAGACCGGTGACATCGCCGGTGCCGGTCACGCAAGCGCAACGGGTCGCCTCGACGACGACCACCTGTTCTACCTGCAGGCTCGTGGCATTTCTGAATCAGAAGCGCGCCGACTCGTCGCGCTTGGCTTCTTGTTGGACGTTGTTGGACGCGTCGGTGACGCCGCTCTCGAGGAACACCTCACCGAGCGATTCACCGCCGCACTGGACGCAGTGGAGGAGACCCGATGACCCGCGAACTCGTCGCCAGTCTGGAAAAGTTGAAGCCAGGCAGTGCAATCAAGGTCGTCGTTGACGGCATTCCGATCGCCCTCGTTCGCGAATCAGCCGGAGACGTCCACGCCCTGGGCGACCGTTGTTCGCACGGTGACATTTCACTCTCCGAAGGATTCGTCGAAGACGACACCGTCGAATGCTGGGCGCACGGATCGAAATTTGATCTGGGCAACGGCAGCCCCCGCAACTTCCCGGCGCACGAGCCGGTACCCGTTTTCGCAGTCGAAATCGACGGCGATGACATCTTTGTCAACACCGAAATCCGAAAGTAACCCATGAGCACTTTGCAGATCATCGACCTTCACGTTTCCATCGAAACCGACCAGGGGACGAAGTCCATCCTCAAGGGCGTCACGTTGACACTCAATTCGGGTGAAACACACGCCATCATGGGACCGAACGGGTCAGGAAAGTCGACTCTTGCCTACACAATCGCAGGTCACCCGCGCTACACGGTCGACTCTGGACAGATTCTCCTGGACGGTGAAAACGTTCTCGACATGAGCGTTGACGAGCGCGCTCGCGCGGGACTGTTCCTCGCGATGCAGTACCCGGTGGAAATCCCCGGGGTCTCTGTCTCGAACTTCCTCCGCACAGCGAAGACCGCCATCGAAGGCGAAGCCCCCAGCCTTCGCACATGGGTCAAGGACGTCAAGCAGGCGATGGCTGACCTCAAGATGGATTCGTCGTTCGCCGAACGCAACGTGAACGAGGGATTCTCCGGCGGCGAGAAGAAGCGCCACGAAATCGTTCAGATGGAACTACTCAAGCCCAAGTTCGCTGTGCTGGATGAAACCGACTCCGGTCTCGACGTCGACGCGCTCAAAATCGTGTCGGAAGGTGTCAACCGCGTCAAGGAGAACACCGGACTCGGCGTCCTCCTCATCACGCACTACACGCGCATCCTTCGCTACATTCGTCCCGACTTTGTCCACGTCTTCGTCGACGGACGCATCGCGGAAGAAGGTGGACCCGAGCTTGCCGACCGTCTCGAAGACGAGGGCTACGACCGTTACGCGGTGGCCGCTCAGTGAGTGAACTTGCCGCGAGTCGCCATGACGAAATCATGGAGGCTCTCAAAGAAGTGGTTGACCCCGAACTCGGTGTCAACATCGTCGACCTCGGTTTGATCTA
>JBJOQU010000049.1:0-9170 GCA_046049745.1 Actinomycetota bacterium
GGTCGCGCCGAGGCCGAGAAGATCGTCGAAGAGGGCATCGCCCGCTTCGGGACCGGTCACTAACTAGCCGAGTCGAACACCCTTGCCGCGCATGAACGCGACGGGGTCTTGAGCGATTCCGTTGTGTCGCACCTCGAAGTGCAAGTGGCATCCGGTCGACGCGCCGGTTGAACCGACGAGAGCGATGTTGGTTCCCGCCGAGACGTTGTCTCCGACGCGAACCTTGATTCCGCCGCTGACAATGTGCGCGTAACCCGTCGTCCAACCGCCACCGTGGTCAACCTTGACGTAATTGCCGAAGGTGCCGTTGGGGCCGGCGTAGATGACGCGACCCTCGCGCGCCGCATAGATCGGTGCGCGGCAACCGGGTGCAAGGTCGACTCCGGCGTGCAAACGGACGGTGTGGTAAATCGGGTGGGTGCGGTAACCGAACGGGCTGGAAATGTATCCACCCGCAACTTTCGCCCAGCCCTGGTCGGAAATCCAACCGGCGGGAGCGCTCGGCCCAATCGACCCACCGTTATCCTCGAGGCCTTTTTGGTAGTCAGCCTCTGTCTTGCGTTGGTTGGTGATGAGCGTGGCCAACTGAGCGCGAAGAGTCGCCTCGTGTTTCTGCTGTTCTTCAACTGCGGCGGCCGCTGCATTGGCGGCGGACTGTGCTTGCTCGAACGCCGATTCCGCCTTCTTGCGAAGTTCCTCACGAAGAGTCTTGGCTACCGTTGCCTGGTCCGTCAGTGACTGGGCTGCGTTCTGATCCTGAACGGCAACCTCGTAAATCCCATCGGCCTGCGACGCGATGATGGCGGCGAACCCGAGTTTGGCGAGCAGGTCGGTTGCCCCGCCCGCATCAGAGAGGAGAGTCGTCGAGACGTTGATTGACCCCACACGGGCGAGTTCGGAAACGAACTGACCGGCGCGAATGCGTGATTCCGTTGCGGTCTTTTCCGCAGCGTCCGCCTGGGCTTGCAATTGGTCGGCCTTGTATGCCGCCTCGTCGAACGCGTCCTGCGCTTCCTGGAATATTGCGCCCAGTCGCTCGGCTTCGACCTGCGCCGCTTCGGCTTTCGACGTCAGTTCGGCGAGCATCGCCTGCAACTGCGCGATCGCCTTCTTCTTGGCAGCGACGTTGTTACGTGCGTTGAGCACGTCGGTCCACGAGGGGTAAGTCGCGGCGACAGCTGAATTCGCGAGAGGCTGCACGAGCAGGGCGGTCGCGACGACCACACTTCCCACAGCGGTCCAGAATTTGCGCACGACAACACCCCCTTCACAGGCTGAAACAGCAGGCTAACCCGACAACCTGTGAATCCGGCGCATTGCTCAACACTCGGGCGGTTTGCGCCGAGCGGAAATTGTGCGTAAACTCGGTCAAGTTGTGAGGCTTCGGCCAAATAACACGGCCCCATCGTTTAGTGGCCTAGGACGCTGCCCTTTCACGGCAGTAGCACGGGTTCGAATCCCGTTGGGGTCACTCCGAGGTCTACAATTCAATAAGCAAGGCCCTGTAGCGCAGTTGGTTAGCGTGCCGCCCTGTCACGGCGGAGGTCGCGGGTTCAAGTCCCGTCAGGGTCGCGGACGTCAGAGTCTCTCTAAACGGAGGCTCTTTTGTCTAGGAGCGACAAACTCCTGGCTCTGTAGCTCAGTTGGTAGAGCGCACGACTGAAAATCGTGAGGTCACGGGATCGACGCCCGTCGGAGCCACAGCGAAAGCCCCCGATTTTTCGGGGGCTTTTCTCGTCTTCAACAGTGTCCTCGCTAGACTTCCCCCGACGACTACTCCCGACGAAAGCGACGGCCCGGCGAATGACATCTAGTCCGCTCACCATCGCCGTCACCGGTTCGACAGGATTCGTCGGTAGCAACATAGCGGCGATTCTGGCCAGCCGCGGTCACACTGTTATCGGCCTGGGCAGGGAAGTCCGCGTGGACGCACCGTGGCCGATTCGCGGGGTTGATTTCGGCTCAGTGGAGGCGCTGGCATCCGCATTGTCGGGCGTCGATGCGGTCGTGCACTGCGCGATTGCAAACGACTTCAATCGCCTGTTGGTGGATCGGGAATACGCGTACGACTCGTTTGTGGGGATGACATCCCGAGTGGCCCGAGCGGCCGTCGCGACAGAAACGCAGATGGTCTACATCTCGACGGACTGGGTCATGGACGGCACAGAGCACTTGGTTCCCGAATCGAACAACGGCAACCCCGTGAATTTCTATGGCTTTCTTAAGGCGATGGGCGAGCAGGTCGTTCGTGACCTTCACCCCGTCGACGGAGCAGTCTGTCGAATCGCCGGCGTCATGGGCCGCCACCAGTTGCAGGAAGACGGACCCCGTTCACAGGACGTCGGTTTTGGCTACTTTGTCTACTCTCTTGTCTCTGCACTGAGCGCGGGCAAACCGTTCACGGTGTGGAACGGACCACACGTCAACGAGGTGACGAGTCCGTCACTGGCGGCTGAGATTGGTGCCCAAATTGAGCGAGTAGTGACCCGTCGCGTCGGAGGAACGCTTCACCTGGTTGGTGATGACGCGATCGGTCGGTTTGAGTTGGCTGAACTGGTGTGCGATGTTTTTGAACTCGACAGCGGCCTGCTGCGCCAAGGCCCTCCGCCCGAATCGGAACTGTTCCCAGCACCGGTTCCCGTCGACTCGTCACTGGGTAACACCTTCACGAAGTCGGTTCTGGGGCTTGGTCCCACCACGCTTCGTTCACTTCTCGAAACGTTCCGGACTGAGCTGGAAACGGGAGTCGCGACGGCTTTGACGCCGTCCGAAAACAACTAGTCCGCTTTCGGCTTTCGGCCGACGAAATGGTCCATCGTCTTGTTGACTCCGAGGAAATCGGCGATGGCGTCGAACCACCTGACAGGAAGCAAGCGCGCATAGGGCAACACTCGAGCGAACGGCGGCATCACGAGGGTCAGGCGTCGGCGTTCGATAGCGTCGAGGATTCGTCCGGCGACTTCCGCTTCCTTGAGCACAGGAAGTAGGAACGGGAACTTGGTTTGTGCACCGTCGAACATCCCCGTGTCGATGAAGAACGGGCACACTGTCAACGTGTCGATGGGGTGTCCGAGTGCACGCATTTCGCCGCGCAACGATTCCGTGAACCCGACCGCCGCAAATTTCGTTGCGGAATAGTCCGTCTGCTGCGCAACCCCGAGCAGACCAGCCGCGCTGGCGACAGTGACGACCGCGCCATCGCCGCGTTCGATCATTCCGGGGAGCACGGATCGCGTGACCCAGTACAACGCAAGAGCATTGACCTCGTAGGTGCGGCGAATGTCACCCTCGGTCGAGTCAAGCAAGTGCTTGCCCGCGACGATCCCTGCATTGTTGATGAGGACGTCAACACGGCCGGTTCGCTCGGCGACTCGATTGACAACAGCGACCTCGGTGATGTCGACGACGTGTGCTTCGGCCGAACCGCCCGCCCCGATGATCTCGGTGCGAACGCGTTCCGCCGCGTCACGGTCGCGGTCCCAAATGATGATGTGTGCGCCGCGACGAGCGCCCTGGACACCCATCTGGCGTCCCAGTCCGCTTCCGCCGCCAGTGATAAGAATGCGGGATCCCGCGAGCTGTCGTTTCGTCATCGCAGTTTGGCTAACCATCCAATCGCTCGAGTCATGAGGCCGCCGAATTGTTCATTTGACTGACCAGGTAACGGCGCAATGCCGATGAGTCGTTGTTGGGCAACAGTCTGGGAATCGGTGTACTTGAGAAGTCCCGCGCGTCCGTGACGGCGGCCAATCCCCGAACGCTTCATGCCGCCCATCGGTGCGTCGTGTGACGCGAAGCTCGCCGAGAACCCGTCGTTAATCGTGACGGTTCCCGACCGGACATCGCGCGCGAACTGCGAGCCTTTACGTCGTGACCACACGCTGGTGTTCAAGCCGTATTCGGAATCGTTTGCGCGCTTGAGAGCCTCGGCGTTCGATTCGACGCGATAGATGCTGATGACCGGGCCAAACGTTTCGTTCCGTCCCAGAATCATGTCGTCCGTCACTCCCGTGAGAATGGTGGGCTCAACAAACGTCGGTGCGATGTCCGTGCGGCGACGGCCGCCCGCAAGAACAGTGGCGCCTTGTTTGACCGCGTCGTCGATGTGGCTCATGACGCGTTCTGCTTGCGCCGTCGAGATGAGCGGACCCATGTCGATTTCCCAGTCCGATCCGTCGCCGAGAGACATCGCCTCGGTGTGTGCGACGAACGCGGTGACGAACTCGTCATAAACATCGGTGTGGACATAAGCACGTTCCGTACTGACGCAGAGTTGGCCGCCGTTGCTGAAACTTGCGCGGACTGCCCCCGCAGCGGCACGTTGGACGTCGGCGTCATCGAGAACGACGAGAGGGTTCTTTCCGCCGAGTTCGCCAGAAAAGCCGATCAGTCGGGCAGCGCACTGTTGTGCAACGATTGCCCCGGTCGCCGTCGAGCCCGTGAACATGATGAAATCTGCTTGCTCGATCAACGCGGAACCGTGCACGCGCCCACCGCCGTGCACTAGGTTCACGACTCCTTCGGGTACGCCAGCCGCAGTAAGCAGCTCGGCGATGATGTCCGCCGACCGGGGAGTCGCGGCGTCCGGAAGAAGGACGACTGTGTTGCCCGCGATGATCGCCGGGATCAAATCGCTCGCCGGAAGGGTGAACGGATAATTCCACGGGGTGATGATTCCAACAACACCGATAGGGACGTGACGTTCAATGGTCTTCGTCAGCACCGGGACTGCGCCGCCTCGGCGCTGGCTTCGCAAGATGGATGGAGCCTTCCGCGCGTAGTACGCGCACAACCCGACGACATCGAGGATTTCGTCAAGTGCGTTGACGCGAGACTTGCTGGTGTCGGCCTGAATCGCATCGAGGATGCGGTCGCGATTGGCCAGCACGAGCTCGCCGAACCGTCGCGCGATAGCGGTTCGGTGGCGCACAGTCGTTTGCGACCAGGCGGGGAAAGCGCGTCGCGCGCGGAAGACAGCGTCGTCAATCATTGTGACAGCCACACTACTCGCGTTAGGCAGAAATGAGAGAGGGCCTCGGTTGCCCGAGACCCTCTCCCATGGTCCGCAGATTTAGTCGGCGGTGTGGACGCGCTTCTCCAGCGTCTTGCCCTGGAAGTACGCAGGCGCCTTGGCGTTGTAGATCACCATTAGCACTGCTCCGAACGCCAGCGACAACAGCCCGACGACACCAACCGCACCGAGTCCGAAGATGGTCACGTTGTCGCCGTTGTCATCGACGAGCCAGTCGGGCAGCAGGAACTGCTGCAGACCGTAAGCGAAAACGACGGCCATCATGACGGCTCCGGCGAGCGGAATGACCCCGCGCATGAAGAAGTTGCGTGCGCTCCTTGTGAGGGTCTTGCGGAAGAACCACACAGCCGAGAAACCGGTCATCCCGTAGTAAACCGCGATGAGCATTCCAAGACATCCGACGAGCGCCATGAGGAGGTTCGGGCTGATCATCGTGAAGAGGAGGTAGAAACCTGCCGAGATGATTCCCATTCCCCAGGTGGCCCAGGTTGGGGTCTGGAACTTCTCGTGTATGACGGCGAACTTGGCGGGGATTGCCTTGAACGCAGCCATGGAGAGAGCGCCACGAGCGGTCGGGAGGATCGTCGTCTGCGTCGACGCTGCAGCCGAGGTCAGGACCGACACGGCGAGGAGCATCATCATGATCTTGCCGACGATCGAATCCCCGAACAGTTCGGCGCCAATCGACGCGAAGATGTCATCCGCGTGCTCTTCGTTGTTGAGTCCCATTCCCGTGTCGCCAACACCCGCGAACGCAACCGCTGCGACCGAGACAAGGAGGTAGGTGACAAGGAGAAGCACGGTCGACATGACCGCCGCGCGGCCAGGAGTCCGTTCCGGGTCCTCGGTTTCTTCATTGACGGCGACCGCGGTGTCCCATCCCCAATAGAGGAAAAGCGCGGTGAGCAGGGCGGGAGCAATCGCCTCGCCGAACGGAAGGTCGAAGGGGTTGAGCCAGTCGAGGCTCGGCATGCTCGAGAAGCCGTCGACGCCGTCACCCGTGAGGACGCGGAAGAGCGCGACCGCGGCGAAGGCGACGAGAACAATGAGTTCCGTACCGAGGAGCCAGTACTGGAGCTTGGCCGAAACCTCGATTCCGCGCCAACAGATCCACGTCATCACGATGATCCAGATGAGTCCCGCGGTGGTGGACCACACCACGTCCCCGCCAAGACCGGCGATGTCGGGGTTGTTGAACAATTCACCGATGAAGATGAACGAATAACTGCCGGCAACGGACGCGAGGCTCGACATACAGATGATGTCCGCGATAATCAGCGCCCATCCACTCATCCACCCCGTTCGCGAGCCGAACGCCCGACCAGCCCAGGTGAACACGGTTCCGCAGTCGGGTTCGACGCGGTTGAGTTCCTTGTAGGCAATGGAGATGAAGAACATCGGGATGAAGGCAAGGAGCATGATTCCCGGTGCCTTGACTCCTACACCGGACAGCACAACCCAGCCGAGGGCGGCCGCGAGGCTGAATGCTGGGGCCGTGGAAGCCATTCCGATTACGACACTGGACAGGAGTCCCAGTGCGCCGGTCTTGAGGCCCTTGTGGCCAGCAAGGTTTTTCTGAACCGTTGACATCGTTGTCTCACTTTCACGTTGGTTCGGCACGAAGAATTCTGTGCGCTTCGACATTACTCTTTACCGTTCCCAGTGTCAGCCGTGAATGTGTCGAGCAGGTGTCGCACCGGTAACGCGCATGAAACGACAAACGGCACCCCGAAGGGCGCCGTCGATCGTGGCGTACCTACTTGCAGGTGCAACGGTCCGCGGGCTTGACGCCAGCGAGAGCCTCTTCGACGTGCTGGCCACAGCCAGTCCAGGTCGCCTTGCCGCATTGGTTGCAGGTGATTTGTGAGCACATAGTTGTGTCCCTTCTGTTGTGTTGTTATGAGGAAAGTGAAGCGTGTGCCCTGGCGGCCGCCGACTTTCCGGCGTTCCAGGTGAGATAGCCTCCGTCGAGGTTGACGGCGTTGAGCCCGTGAGCGCGAAGGACCTGTGTCGCGGTATGTCCACGCTGACCGACCTTGCAGTGCACGATGATTTCGCGACCGGTCGGAATTTCACCGATTCGGGCACGCAATGAGTCAACGGGAATGAGCATCGCACCGGGGACACTGCCTGCTGAATTCTCGCTTTCGGTGCGCACGTCAAGGATGATCGCGCCCGCGGCGACTCGCGATTCGAGTTCGTGCCACTGGACGGTCGGGGTGCGACCCGTGATGACGTTGTTTCCGACGTAGCCCGCCTGGTTGATCGCGTCCTTCGCCGAACCGAACTGGGGTGCGTACGCGAGTTCCAGGTTCATCAGGTCGTCGACCGTCAGCCCGGCATAAATTGCCGTCGCGATGACATCGATGCGTTTGTCCACACCATCACGACCGACGGCCTGCGCCCCGAGAAGAACACCCGTGATGGGGTTGAAGAGAACCTTCAGGGCGACGGTTTCAGCCCCGGGGTAATATCCTGCGTGCGAACCGGGGTGCAGGTGGATTGCGGTGTGAGCGATTCCCCGTCGCTTGGCCAACGATTCGGTGACGCCGGTAACCGCCGCTGCCATGCCGAACGCGCCGATGATTCCGGTTCCGATGCTCGGTCGAGCCGAGACGTTTTCGCCTGCAATGACGTCGGCGACCAGTCGTCCGTGACGGTTGGCGAGGTTCGCCAGCCAAATCATGGATGGGTCACCCGTTGCGATGTTGGTCTTTTCGGCGGCATCGCCGACCGCGTAAATGTTCGGGTCGCTGGTTCGTTGGAACTCATCAACCCAGATGCCCCCCGCGTCACCGATTCGCAGACCCGCTTCGACGGCGAGAACGTGGTCGGGAACAACTCCGACGGAGGACACAACCACGTCGGCGGGGATCGATTCGCCCGTGGTCAGTTCTACAAGATTGTCGGTAATGGCCGTCGCAGATGCGCCCAACACCAGGGTGACGCCGTTGTCGGCGAGGTGCTGTTGGAACGGCTCAATCATTTCCACATCAAACTGGGGCAGGACTTGGCCCTGAGACTGCACGATGGTGACGTTGTGGCCAGCGTGGCGAAGGTTTTCCGCCACTTCGATCCCAATGAAGCCAGCACCGAGGATGACAACGTTCTGGTTCGGTTTCGCGTTGACGGCATCGGCGATGCGGTCGGCGTCGGGCACGTTGCGCAAAGTCAACGCGCGATCGAATCCTGGGATGTCGAGTTCGCGAGGCTTTGCTCCGGGAGAAAGGATGAGGGCGTCGTACGAGTCGACAAGTTGCTCCCCGGTTTCCACGTTGCGCACGGTAATTGTCTTGGCTGCGGGGTCGATCGAGGTAACGCGAGAGTTGACGCGAACGTCAAGGTTAAAGCGCTTCTCCAGCGATTGCGGGGTCTGCAGCAGCAACTGCGATCGGTCCTCGATGATTCCGCCTATGAAGTACGGCAAGCCGCAATTCGCGAAAGAAACGTAGGGCCCTTGTTCATAAATGACGATGTCGGCTGATTCGTCGAGTCGACGAAGCCTCGTCGCCGCAGACATTCCGCCCGCGACGCCTCCCACGATGATTGTCTTCATTTTGTCTTCCTATGCCAATGACATGAACGCTTTTTCGAGAGCAGCTCGATTGTCGCTGCCTTCCGGGTCGTTCGCGCAATGCGCCATCCCGGTCGAAATGATAGAGAATCCTGCACGCGTCAGCGCGGTGCTGGCGGCAGAAAGCTGGGTGAGGATGTCGGTGCAGTCGCGCCCCTCGTCGATCATGCGGACGATGCCGCCAATCTGGCCTTGAATGCGGGAAAGTCGGTCGCGGGCTGCTTTGAGCTCGGTCGGTTCGATAATCATGGTGACTCCTGTGGTTGCATTCACGATGTGTTTAGCATACCCTAGGGGGTATGAACAAATCAACCATTTCCTCCCGCTTCGTGTCCGTCGTTGTCGCCATCGCGGCAGTCTTTGGATTGACTCTTGGTCTTTCCGGCTGCAGCAGCCAGACTGTGGACATGAGCACCGTCACCGCCGTCATCGACGTGCGCACCCCCGCCGAGTTCGCCGAAGGCCACCTCGAGGGCGCTGTCAACATCAACATCGAAGACCCGACCTTCGCCGACCAGGTGTCGGCGTTGTCCAAGGACGGCACTTACGTCATCTACTGCCGTT
>JBJOQU010000050.1:0-2774 GCA_046049745.1 Actinomycetota bacterium
CTCACCGCGGCGGTTTACGGTGCATTCGGCCTCGAAGTTACACCTGCAGCGATTATTGGACTGTTGACTATTCTCGGATATTCGCTCTACGACACCGTCGTGGTGTTCGACAAGGTGCGTGAGAACACGGCGATTGCGTATGACGAGTCGAAGCGCACGTTCGCCGACTCGGTGAACCTTGCCGTGAACCAGACTCTTGTCCGTTCGATCAACACGAGCGTCGTGGCGATTCTTCCCGTAGCGGCAATTCTCTTCATCGGTTCGATGTTACTCGGTGCTGGCACTCTGCGCGACATCGCTCTCTCGTTGTTCGTGGGAATTCTCTCCGGCGCTTACTCGACGATGTTCATCGCCGCACCGCTCTACGCTCAATTGCGCGAGGGCGAATCGGAAGACAAGAAGCAGGGACGCCCTGAGCGTTCAGAGATTGTCCGCAACTCGTCGGGTGCTGTTCGCTAATCTGAGCGCGCCTACACTGTAACCAGGAGGCGTCATGAGTGACAGTAATTCGACGGGATCGATGATCCGTCGTGCACTGACACCCCGCCTTTTTGTTCGGTCGGAAACCGGTGGCGTTCTTGAAGGAATCAAGCGAACGCTGCGTCAACACAACGCGCGGGCAGATGTGTCGTTGGTGGATCGCGCTTTTGCCGTCGCCAAGAAAGCGCACGAGGGTCAACTGCGCAAGTCGGGGGAGCCCTACATCACCCACCCGCTCGCGGTCGCGGCGATTCTTGTCGATCTCGGAATCGGTGCGAAGACCGTTGCCGCAGCGCTGCTACACGACACCGTCGAGGACACCGAATATTCGCTCGATCAGTTGCGAGTCGACTTCGGTGATGAAATCGCATTGCTCGTCGACGGCGTGACGAAGTTGGACCGCCTCAAATACGGGGACGATGCCGAAGCAGAGACAGTGCGAAAAATGGTCGTCGCGATGTCCAAGGACATCCGCGTGATCCTCATCAAACTCGCAGACCGTCTGCACAATGCGCGCACCTGGGGCTTCGTCGAATCGGCGTCCGCCGAACGTAAGGCTCGCGAGACACTCGAAATCTACGCACCGCTGGCTCATAGGCTCGGTATTCAAACCATCAAGTGGGAACTCGAGGATCTGTCCTTCGCCGTGCTGCACCCCAAGCTGTACGGCGAAATCGACACGCTGGTCAAGGAGCGCACTCCGGAAAGCGACCAGTTCGTTAAAGAAATCATCGACCAAATTGCGGGGGACATGCGCCTCGCGAAGGTCAAGGGGACCGTGCTCGGCCGCCAAAAGCAGCACTATTCGATTTATCAGAAGATGATTCGACAGTCGCGAGATTTCCAGGACATTTATGACCTCACCGGTATTCGAATCCTGGTTGGGTCCATTCGAGATTGTTACGCGGCATTAGGTGCCGTCCACGCGCGATGGAACCCGATGCCAGGGCGCTTCAAGGATTACATCGCGACACCGAAGTTCAATCTTTACCAAAGTCTGCACACGACCGTTTTCGGCCCTGGCGGCAAGGCTGTTGAAATCCAGATCCGTACGGAAGAGATGCACCGTCGGGCAGAATACGGTGTCGCCGCGCACTGGAAGTACAAGGAACGCCAAGCGCTGGGGTTGAAGACCCCTGAAGACTTGCCCCCGGACGAGAACATGGCGTGGCTTGCTCACATCACGGACTGGGAGGCTGAGACCGAAGACCCATCGGAATTCCTCGACACACTGCGCTACGAAATCGGCGCGAAAGAGGTTTACGTATTCACGCCGAAGGGTCGAGTCGTCGGACTTCCCTCCGGTGCAACTCCGGTCGACTTCGCGTATGCGGTGCACACCGAGATTGGGCATCGCGTCATGGGTGCAAAGGTCAACGATCGTCTCGTCCCGCTTGACACCGTACTGGGCTCAGGGGACACGGTCGAGGTTCTCACGAGCAAGAATCCCGATGCGGGACCCAGCCAGGATTGGTTGAATTTCGTCACGTCACAACGCGCTCGTGCGAAGATTCGCGGATGGTTCACGAAGGAACGTCGTGATGACGCGATTGAGAACGGTCGTGAAGCGCTGGCCCGCGTGGTTCGCAAGAAGAACTTGCCGCTTCATCGAGTTCTCTCTGCGCAGAATCTCTCCGAAGTCGCGCATCTCTTGCGGCACGAGTCGGTCGACGGGTTGTATGCCGCGATAGGTGAGGGTCACATCTCAACGCAATCGGTGTTGGAGAAGTTCATGGCGCTCATGGACGAGAGCGCGTCCGACGATGACGTCTTCACCGTTCCAACCAAGAAACCGTCGACCAAAAACTCGAATGACTCTGGAGTGCTTGTTCGTGGGGCGCCCGACATTTTGGTGAAACTGGCCAAATGTTGCACGCCGGTGCCCGGTGACGCGATTGTGGGGTTTATTACGCGCGGAAATGGCGTGAGTGTTCACCGCGGCGATTGCCCGAATGTCAAGGGATTCGACGGCGAACTCGAACGCATGATTGAGGTCGAGTGGGGCGCTTCGGGCAAGTCGGTATTCCGTGTGCATATCCAGGTAGAGGCTCTCGACCGCTCTGGCCTGTTGTCCGACATCACACGCGTGCTCAGTGAACACCACGTCAACATCCTGTCGGCTACGGTGAACACCGACGCGAAACGTTTGGCGACGTCTCGATTCGTCTTCGAGATGTCCGATGCGACACATCTCGATCGCGTTCTTCAGGCAGTACGCCGTATCGAAGCCGTGTACGACGTCTATCGCGTCAATTCGGGCTAGCCCAGAGCAGAAAGCCATTCGCGCTTCGCGG
>JBJOQU010000051.1:0-10868 GCA_046049745.1 Actinomycetota bacterium
GACGACATTGACATCACCGAGGATGGCGCGGTGTCGCGTGTGTCACTCGGCGAACTGGCTGAGTGGGTGCGTGACCGCGGAATCGCGCTCGAGGTTTGCCCAACGTCGAACCTGCAAACCAACGCGTTCTCGCGGTTCGGAAACGACATGGCCGATCACCCATTCGACCTGCTGTATCAATTGGGCTTCCGCGTAACGGTGTCAACCGACAACAGGCTCATGAGCGGGACGACACTGTCGCGCGAGCTGGCTGTTTTGTCCGAGGAATTCGGGTACTCGGTCGACGACATCCTTGACTTTCAACTCAATGCCGCCGAAGCCGCATTCCTTCCGGCAGATGAACGCGCGCAACTGGTCGCACAAATCAGCGCACAGTTCGATCGGATCTAGCCGACCTCGTCAATTGCGCGAAGGTTCGCGTGGCTACCGTCGCAGTCCAAGCTTGCTGGCTCGTGCGAGCACGTCTCGCACATGACCACACGGTGGCGACAGGTGAGGTTATTGCAATTGAGCACCTGTGACGTTGTGCCACCACACACATCACACTCTCCGATGTCGGCCGCCGTCGGGGCGAACTTTGTCACCTGGCGATTGTCGAAGACATACAACGCGCCTTCCCAAAGGCCTTTGTCGCGGAACGCCTCGCCGTAGCGGACGATTCCGCCCTCAATTTGGTACACCTCGCCAAAGCCACGGTTCTTCATTGCGGCACTGAGAATCTCGCACCGGACGCCGCCAGTGCAATACGTGACGACTGCCTTGTCCTTAAGGTGGTCGTACTTTCCTGACTCGAGTTCCGTGATGAAGTCGTGGCTTGTTCGCACATCCGGGACCACGGCACCCTTGAACTTGCCGACGCGTGCTTCGATGGCGTTGCGGCCGTCGAAGAAGACGACATCGTCGCCACGTTCGGCGACGAGTTTGTTGACCTCGGCCGGCTTGAGGTGCACGCCACCGTTCGTGACGCCCGATTCGTCAACCGTGATCTCGTCAGGGGACGTAAAGGCGACAAGTTCCTTCCGTGCCTTGACGGACAGTCGCGGGAAGTCGTTTCCGGTGCCCTCTGACCACTTGAAATCGGCTTTCCCGAATCCCGGGTACTCCTTCGTGGCTCGCACGTACTTCTTGACGTCTGCCATGTCGCCACCGACGGTTCCATTGATTCCGTGGGGCGACACGATAATCCGCCCCTTGAGATTGAGCGATTCACACAGCGTCCGTTGCCACAGAACCACGGCCTGCGGGTCGGCGACCGGCGCGAAGGCGTAGTAGAGAACAATCTTGGGAACTGCCACGTGAAAAATCTAACTGTTCGAAGTCGTGCGCCGAAATTGGTTATGCGGTCACGGAGACGGATTCGTATCCGCGCAGCACGAAACCGGGACGGCGTTGTGGCTCGCGAACGAGTGTGAGAGTGGGGAAGCGCTCGAATACCGCTGGCAACACAACGTTCATCTCGACACGAGCGAGGGGAGCGCCGATGCAAAAGTGGATGCCGGCGCCGAACCCGATGTGCGGGTTTCGCTCGCGCGTGAGGTCCATCTCGGTCGCGCGGTCGAACACCGTTTCGTCGCGGTTGGCGGAACCCAGAAGGGCAGCGATCTTCTGACCCTTCTCAATCGCAACTCCGCCGATTTCGGTGTCTGCCGTCGCGGTGCGTTCGAACAGTTGCAGCGGGGAATCGAATCGCAGGAATTCTTCGACGGCGCTCGGGCCGATTGTGCGCGGGTCGTCGCGAATAGGTTGAATCGTCTCAGGTCGGGACAGTGCGGCGACGGCGCCATTGCCGAACCCGTTCACGCTCGCTTCATGTCCGGCATTGAGGAGCAGGACACAGGTTGCGATCAGTTCGTGCGCGTTGAGTTTCTCACCGCCCTCTTCGACTGCGGCAAGGACACTGATGAGATCCGAGCCAGGGTTCTCCTTGCGCTCGAGCATCAGTCCACGGACGTACTCGGCGAAATCATGCGCGGCGGCGCGTGCGTCGGCCTTGTGCTGCTCGGTTGGCGACACCTCGTACATCTTGACGATGGCTTGTGACCAGGGTCGAAGCAAGTGTTCGTCTGACGTCGGGAATCCCAGCAGGTGGGCGATGACTTTGACGGGAAGAGGTTCTGCCACGTCCGCGATGAGATCAAATTCTCCGAGATCGGCAGCGTGGTCGAGAAGTTCGCCAGCCAGTCGCTCGATGTCGGGACGCATCGCACGGATGGTGACGGGGTTGAACGCCTTGGAAATGAGTGACTTGAGACGCGTGTGCTTGGGTGGCTCGGAGTCCAGGATTGAGTCGGCGTGAAGCCAATTGAAGTCAAACCAGTCGTCCTCGGGCGTGCGCGGTTGGAATATTCGGCCAAGGCTCTTGTCGCGCAACACCGCGTTGGCGTCCGCATGCCGCGCGGCGAGGAACATTCCCGTTTCCTCGTGCCACACCGGCTTTCCCTGCGCGCGCAGTTCGGCAAGCGCAGGGTACGGGTCATCGTGAAATTCGGGGGACTGGAAATCAATCATCGGTGACCTCAATCAATGGTTGGGCGTCGGCTCGCCACACTGCTCGCTGGAAGATAACCAGCGCGGTGAGCGACAGAACTCCGCCAACGACCATCACTTCACGAATTCCCCAGATCCCCAGTGCGGCACCGCCGATTGCCGTGGCGATGATGTTGCCGAAGGTCATGAAACCCGAGAAGGCCGCGTTGACACGGCCACGAATCTTTTCGGGCGTACGGGTTTGCAACATGGTGTTTGCAGTTGCGTGGAGAACGGCATGCGCGATGCCCGTGAAGGCGTTCGCAACGGAGACAAACCAGAGTGACGGCGAGATGGCTATCGCGATGACTCCTGTACCGACAATCCAGAGCGACAGAACGAGTGCCCGGGGTTGCCAGTTGGGTCCTATCGCGCGAGCGCCCAAAATCGCCGAGCCGACAAGGTTTCCGACGGCGAACAGTGCTGCGATGAATCCGTAGGTGGTTTCGTTCGCTCCGAGGATGTCCATGACGAGGAAGATTTCACCCGTGTTCACAACTCCAATGGCGAGAATGAACGCGGCAAGCAGAATCGTGATTGGTCGCAAAAGCGGATCGCGCCACAAGTGGCGATAACCAGCAACCGCGGACTCTTTGGTGTCAGCGTGGGCTTGGTGTCCAGGGCGATTGACGCGAAGGACGAATGGAATGAGGGCAAGCACGACGAACGATGCTGCATCGATAATGAACGGCCAGACATAACCCGTCGTCCCCACCAGGATTCCCGCGGCAACGGGTGCGCCGACCTGGCCAGTGGCAAAGTACCCCTGAATAAACCCGTACGCACGCGTCAGGTCCTCAGGCTTGGCAAGCCTGGGCAACAACGCCTGCCACGCGGGCGATTCGACGGCTCCGACAATGTTGTAGAAGAAAATCGCTCCGAGAACTGCCCAGAAGGGCATGTCGATGATGAACACGAGCGTCAAGATTGCCTGCGCGGCGGATACTACGGGGATCAGTTGGCGGGTCGAGAATCGGTCGGCCAACCACCCTGCCCAAGGGCCAAACAACAGGTAGGGCAGGCCAGCGGCGATGAACATCGCCGAGATCGCCACGGGGCCTTCGGCGCGCTCACGGAAAATGAGAGCCCAGATAGTGATGATGGTGCCGAACATCGACAGTGCACGAGCAATCGCGACACCGTGAAGTGCCCCCCAGCGCGTGGCGGTCAGGTCGAGTGATGTCATGCGATGAAGGCTCGCAAGTCTGCTTCTAGTTCGGCAACCACCGCTGCGACGCGTGCGACGCGATTGTCGCCGTCGGTCACGGCTGCGTCGATGTAGATCTTGAGCTTGGGCTCGGTGCCCGAGGGGCGCACAATCACGCGTGATCCGCCGTCGATCGTGAGTCGAATGAGGTCGCTGGGCGGGAAGTTCTCAAAGCCATTTGCAAAGTCATCGATGGCGGTGACGGGACGGCCGGCAAGCGTCACTGGCGGTGCGGTGCGGAATCGACCTGAGATGGCGGGGATCTCGGCCAGGTTGCTCACTCGAATCGAAATCTGCGTTGACGCGAACGCCCCGAACGTGTCGGCGAAATCGGCGAGGTGGTCGGCAATCGTTTTGCCGTGCGCACGCAGCTCGCCCGCCATCGCAAGGAAATCGACGGCAGCCGAGATCCCGTCTTTGTCGCGGACCTTGTCGGGGTCGACAAGGTAGCCGAGTGCCTCCTCGTATCCGTAAATGAGGTTCGGAACGCGGTTGACAAACTTGAACCCCGTCAGGGTGTCTGAATAGGGGATGCCGTAATGCGCAGCGACGGCACGAAGTGCTGGCGACGAGACGATGGACGCGGCAAGAGCGGCAGGCTTTCCGGAACCCGAGTGGCGTTCAGCCGCACGCCACCCCAAGAGTGCGCCGACCTCATTGCCCGTGAGGCGACGCCAATCGCCACCGTCCTTGATGGCGACCGCGAGTCGGTCAGCGTCGGGGTCGTTCGCGATGATGAGATCAACGCCGGCCTTGTCAGCCGTGGCGTACGCGAGGTCGAGAGCGCCCGGCTCTTCGGGGTTGGGGAACGCAACCGTCGGGAATGCGCCGTCCGGTTCGATCTGCTCGGCGACAACAATGGCATCGCCTAATCCGCTTGCCTGATACGCGCGGTTGGAGACGTCCCAGCCGACTCCGTGCATCGCCGTGTAGACAAACGGAATAGGGGTAGCGGGGTGCGTCGAGATGGCGGCCGTCTCGGCAATGTAATTCTCGACGATCGAAGCGGGCGCAAGCCGGTAGACGTCTGACTTCGGAAAGTGCGAAGAGTCCATTGCTGCAGCGTCACGAATGAGTGCTTCGATTTCGTGGTCGGCGGGCGAGACGATCTGGGATCCTTCGTCTGCACCACCGAGGTACACCTTGTAACCATTGTCGCGGGGCGGATTGTGGCTTGCGGTGACCATGACACCCGCGCTCAGGCCCAGTGCACGAACCGCCGTTGCCGTCACCGGAGTGGGGACCACATGGGGGAAGAGAATGACGTCGAGACCGAGTCCGGAGAAGATTTCCGCGCTGTCCCTCGCGAACACATCCGAGTTCACGCGCCCGTCGTAACCGATGACGACAGACGGCCGTGATTCGCGCCCCAACAGGAACTGCGCGAACCCGTATGCGGCCTGCTGGACAAGCAACCTGTTCATGCGATTGGGGCCTGCCCCGAGTTCACCGCGAAGCCCCGCGGTACCGAACGTCAGGCGAGTGTCGAACCGGTCGTGGAGGTCCGCAAGGGCGTCGTCGTCGCCAGCGGCAGCGCGATCGATAATTGCGCGCAATTCGGAAACCGTTTCCGAATCGGGGTCTTGCGCAAGCCACGCCTCAGCGCGCGCGAGCAGGTCGTCGGTCGACATCGTCAGCCCTTCGTGATGGTGTTGACGACCTCGGCCAACAATTTCGAGATCACGGGTTCCGCGTCTTTGCCTGCGGCAATGACCTCGGCGTGACTCAGTGGGTCGCCCAGCCCGGCGGCAAGGTTGGTGATGAGCGAGAACCCGAGAACCTCCATGCCGGCTTCACGAGCTGCGATCGCTTCGAGGGCTGTCGACATACCGACAATGTGTCCGCCCATGCGGCCCGCCATCTGGACCTCGGCGGGAGTTTCGTAGTGGGGTCCTCGGAACTGCACGTAGACACCCTCGTCGAGGCTCGGCTCAACGGTTCGCGCAACGTCACGGAGCCGCGACGAATACAGATCAGTCAAGTCGATGAATGTCGCACCTTCGAGTGGCGAGGCAGCCGTGAGGTTGAGGTGGTCGCTGATGAGGACGGGCGTTCCCGGTCCCCACGATTCCTTGAGCCCGCCTGCGCCGTTGGTCAACACCATGATTTTCGCGCCCGTTGCCGCTGCAGTTCGAACGGAATGGACAACGCGTCGAACGCCGTGGTCTTCGTAGAAGTGGGTGCGTGCACCGATGATGAGGACGTGGTGCCCGCTCGCAGTGCGGATCGACCGAATCGTACCGACGTGACCTTCGACGGCGGGCTTCGAGAAGCCTGTAATTTCCGTCGCAGGGAACTCTGCGACGGTCTCGCCGATCAGGTCAGCGGCCTTGCCCCAACCAGAACCGAGCGTGAGGGCGATGTCGTGGCGAGCAACCCCTGTTTTCGCCTCAATCTGGGCGGCTGCTTCGCGAGCGACCTCCTTCGGATCAACGGAACGGTCATCGAGGGGGTGCGCGTCATTGTGCTTCATGACTTCAGCCTAGAACGCAAACGCGCCTCGCGGAACGGTCAGAGGGTGGAACAATAGGAGAGTGACTGCCCAGAAAACTGTTCCCCACCGCGTCGTCGTTATCGGCGGAGGCCCTGGCGGATATGACGCCGCCCTCGCTGCCGCACAGCTCGGAGCGCAGACCACCCTGATCGAACGAAGCGGTGTTGGTGGCAGTGCCGTTCTGACCGATGTTGTCCCCTCAAAAACCCTGATCGCAACTGCCGACGCCGCTATCGCGGTGGGCGAATCAACCGAACTCGGGGTGCAGTTCTTTGTTGATGGTGACGACCAGCGGCCACACCAGCCTTCTGTCGCTGTGAACCTCGGAACCGTCAATGAACGACTCTTGCGCTTGGCCAAGGAAACCAGTGCCGACATGGCCGCAACGCTCAAGGCCGCTGGAGTGAAGGTAGTCGCGGGCGAGGGACGACTCGACGGTCCTCAGAAGGTCATCGTTAAGACAGCAGGTTCGACAGGCAAAGATTTTGATTCCTTCGACGCTGACACGGTCATCGTTGCCGTCGGCGCGCGCCCTCGCACGTTGCCTTCAGCAGAGCCAGACGGCAAGCGAATTCTCACGTGGACTCAGCTCTATAACCTGACCGAAGTTCCCGAACACCTCGTCGTGATTGGTTCCGGTGTGACGGGTGCCGAGTTCGCGTCCGCATACACGAACCTGGGTGCCAAAGTCACACTCATCTCCAGCCGCGACCGCGTTCTTCCCGGCGAGGACGTCGACGCCGCTCAGGTGCTGGAGGACGTCTTCATCCGCCGCGGCATGACGCTGAAGTCCAAGAGTCGCGCGGACAAGGTCGAAGCAACCGACTCCGGCGTGGTCGTGACGCTCAGCGACGGCAAGACGATCGAAGCTTCCCACTGCCTGATGGCAGTCGGCTCGATCCCGAACACCGCGACGATCGGCCTCGAAGAGGCCGGAGTCGTCACGAGCGAGTCGGGGCACATCGTTGTCAACAAGGTTGCCCGCACCTCCGTCAGCAACATCTACGCGGTCGGTGACTGTTCGGACGCACCCCCGCTTGCCTCCGTCGCGTCGCACCAGGGACGCACCGCGGTGTTCCACGCTCTCGGCGATTTCGCCAAGCCGTTGGACACTCGACTCGTGTGCTCCAACATCTTCACCTCTCCCGAAATCGCGACCGTCGGCTACACCGAGAACGACGTCACGTCGGGTGCCGTCAACGGAATCGTGCACAAACTTGATCTCGACGCCAACCCTCGCGCAAAGATGCAGGGAACGACCGACGGTTTCGTCAAACTCATCGCACAGCCCGAGTCGGGAATCCTCATCGGAGGAATCATCGTCGCGCCGCGCGCCAGCGAACTGATCAATTTCTTGTCGTTCGCGATGGAACACCGTCACACCGTCGACCAAATCGCTCGATCGTGGAGCGTCTACCCGTCGCTCGCCGGCGGTATCGCCGACACGGCAAAGGGAATGCACCTCCTCAAGAAGTAGGTGCGCTGGCCGTTTTTATTCGGGCTTTTCGAGGGTGAGCAGAACCGTTCCGCTCTTGATCGTCGTTCCGACCTCTGCCGTGACCGTAGCAACGATGCCATCACGAGGTGCGGGAATCGACTGTTCCATCTTCATCGCTTCGAGAACGACGACGGTCTGTCCCTGAACGACAGTGTCTCCCGGCTTGACTTCGACCTTGATAACGGTTGCCTGCATCGGTGACGACACGGAGTTCCCGCTTCCGCCACCAGCGCCGTGGGCGGTCTTGGATCGAACTGGTGCGACGGGCTTGTGCGCGCGCTGCGACGTCGGGATGAGGCTGTCTGGGACGGTGACTTCGAGCCGCTTGCCGTCAACTTCGACGATCACCGTGTGGCGCGTGTCGGTCGCATCGATAGGCGAGTTGGAAACCGGTGCTGCTTCGACGGTGTTGTCGAACTCGGTCTCGATCCACGACGTGTATACCGAGAAGGGCTTACCGTCTGTCGGTGCGAACGCCGGGTCATTGACGACGAGTCGGTGGAACGGCAGAACCGTCGGCAAACCGACTACGTTGAATTCATCAAGCGCACGGCGCGCCTTGGAGAGTGCGTCCGCGCGGTCGGTTCCCGTGACGATGAGCTTGGCAAGCAACGAGTCGAAAGAGCCAGAGATAACGTCACCGGCGACGACACCCGAATCTACGCGAACGCCAGGGCCGCCCGGAATGCGTAATTCTTTGACGGGTCCGGGCGTCGGGCGGAAGTTTGCCCCGGCATCCTCGCCGTTGATGCGGAATTCAAACGAGTGTCCCTTGATTTCCGGGTCCGGATAATCGACGAGTCCACCCTCGGCGATACGGAACTGCTCGCGGACGAGGTCGATACCTGTGACCTCTTCCGAGACGGGGTGTTCGACCTGGAGTCGCGTGTTCACCTCGAGGAACGTGATGGTTCCGTCAGCGCCGATAAGGAACTCGCAGGTTCCGGCGCCGACATAACCGACCTCTTTGAGTATGTTCTTGGACGCCGAGTAGAGAAGTTCACGCTGTTCGTCCGAGACGAACGGTGCCGGGGCTTCTTCGACGAGTTTCTGGTGGCGACGCTGCAGCGAACAATCGCGCGTTGACACGACGACGACGTTGCCCTTCGCGTCCGCGAGGCACTGGGTTTCGACGTGTCGAGGCTTGTCGAGGTACTTTTCGACGAAGCATTCACCTCGACCGAACGCTGCGACCGCTTCGCGGGTTGCCGATTCAAACAGTTCGGGGATTTCTTCGCGGGTGCGTGCGACTTTCAGCCCGCGGCCACCTCCACCAAACGCGGCCTTGATGGCGACGGGAAGTCCGTGGACGTCAACGAATGCGAGGACCTCATCGGCGTTGGCGACCGGGTTGAGAGTTCCTGGTGCAAGCGGAGCGCCGACCTTTTCGGCCACGTGGCGCGCGCTCACCTTGTCGCCAAGTCGCTCGATGGCGTCGGGGCTCGGCCCGATCCAGATGATCCCTGCTGCGATGACGGCACGAGCAAAGTCGGCGTTCTCAGCGAGGAAGCCGTAGCCGGGGTGGATTGCATCCGCGCCGGTGCGCTTGGCCGCATCCAAAATCTTCTGAATGACGAGGTAGGTCTCGGCGCTGGTCGTGCCGTTGAGGGCAATCGCTTCGTCCGCGAGGATCACGTGCTGCGCATTGATGTCCTGATTCGCGTAGACGGCAACCGTCTTGATTCCCGCGTCCTTTGCGGCACGAATGACGCGGACAGCAATCTCGCCTCGGTTGGCGACGAGGACCTTGGTAATGCGCGTGGACATGACCCTTAGCCTATTGCGCACCGCGCGCCCTGTCAGTAACCGTCAGCGGTTCCAGAGGTCCGTCCACTCGACGTCAAACGATCGAACAAGGTTCCGAAGCGCTGGAAGTGAAAGGCCGACGACTGTGTGAGGGTCACCGACAATTCGGTCAATGAAGGCTCCACCGAGCGAGTCGATGGTGAACGCGCCGGCTACTTTGAGTGGTTCCCCCGTGGCGATGTATGCGTCGATTTCGGATTCAGTCACGTCCGCGAAGTGAACCTCGGCGTGCGTCACGATGCCAACTCCGCCGTGAATATTTCCACCACGGTGGTCGATCAACCAATGTCCCGAATGGAGAACGCCGGAACGTCCCGTTTGGCGCAGCCACCGCTCGCGCGCAACCGCAGGATCGTGGGGCTTGCCGTGGATGATTCCATCGATGACGAACGCGCTGTCCCCGCCGAGAATCAGTCCATCGATGTCAGCGCCGTGAGCCGAGGCAACGGCTTCGGCCTTTGTCCGTGCGAGTAAATCGACCATGTCGTGTGCGGACAGTTCACCCGCTGCGGCAACCACCGCGTCCTCGTCGACGCCAGGCGAATACGTCAGCGGTTCGATACCCGCCGCGCGAAGAGTTGCCAAGCGGGCGGGGGAAGTAGAAGCGAGGTACAAGCGCACAGCCCGACACTACCCAACTCGTAGGCTGGAGGCATGGGTGAATGGCTTGGACAAAACGTTGAACTAACTCCGACAGGGATTGCGCACGGCGGGTATTCGGTGGCGCGACTCGACGGTCGAGTCGTTTTCGTCTCTGATGCGATTCCCGGCGAGACCGTGATAGCCCGTGTCACCGACGATTCGAAGTCGAGTTTCTGGTGGGCCGACACCGTCTCGGTCGTCACCCCGTCCGAATTCCGTGTCCCACACATCTGGCACGAAGCCGATGTCGCGCGCGACCCCGAGAAGCGTGTCGGCGGTGCGGACTTCGGGCACATTTCTCTCGCGCACCAGCGCGAACTGAAAAAGGATGTCCTCAAGGACGCGCTTATTCGATTCGGCAAAATCGACCCCGCAACCGTCTCTCTGTTGCTCGACAAGGTGAACGCTCTTCCCGGCGATGACAAGGCGAAGGGCCTCGGGTGGCGAACGCGCGTTCGGCTGCACACAGATGACCGCGGTCACGTTGGCCCACGTGCGCGCAAGTCGCACGAGGTCATCCGCGTCTCCTCGCTTCCGCTCGCGAGCGCCGGAATCAACCAAATTGCACCGCTCACCGAGGAGTACGGAAATGTCGGATCGGTCGACGTCCTGTCGCCGTCCATCGGTGACCCGCGCCTGATCGTGGGCCACCAAAAGCCGACGGTCATCCGTGAAAAGGTTGGCGATCGTGAATT
>JBJOQU010000052.1:0-7319 GCA_046049745.1 Actinomycetota bacterium
GGCGTTCACGCGCAAAAGCGCGCCTGCACCCAAGGGAGTGACGAAAATCACTGTCGTGAGCAAGCACAAGCCGGACATCGCTACCGTCAAAGAGCGCGTTGATGCCGTCAAGGCTGTGCGCGACCTCGTCACGGAAGTGCCCAACGTCCTCAGCCCGGCCGAGCTCGCATCGCGCGCTGTTGCAGGCGCAAAGGGAACTACCCTGTCCGTCGAGGTCCTGGACGAGAAGAAGCTCAAGGCCGGCAATTACGGTGGAATTCTTGGAATCGGCGCTGGTTCGTCGCGTCCTCCACGCCTCGTCGTGATGCGCCACAAGCCGCGTGGAGCGAAACTGCACGTCGCGCTGGTCGGCAAGGGAATCACTTTCGACACCGGCGGTCTGTCGATCAAGCCAGCAGCATCGATGGTCGGAATGAAGTACGACATGACGGGTGCAGCGACGGTTTATGCAGTCGTCCGTGCGGCGGCCAAACTGAAGCTGCCCATCGCCGTCACCGCATGGATGTGCATCGCTGAAAACATGCCAAGCGGCACGGCCATCAGGCCGAACGACGTCATCACCATTCGTGGCGGCAAGACCGTTGAGGTGACGAATACGGACGCGGAGGGTCGGGTGGTCCTGGCGGATGGTCTCGTCGCCGCGAGCGAAGAGAACCCCGACGTGATCATCGATGTGGCAACGCTCACGGGTGCAGCGCGAACAGCATTGGGCGATCGCATTGCCGGGGTCATGGGCGATGTCGACATCGCGACAAAGTTGTCCTTTGCCGCCACGGATGCCGGTGACGAAATCTGGCACATGCCTCTTCCCGCGTACTTGCGACCGATTCTTGCCACTGATGTTGCGGATATCGCCAACGCAAAAGTGGGAAACACTGCCGCTGGGATGCTGATTGGCGGCATTTTCCTCAAAGAATTCGTGGGAAAGCGCAAAGACGGTTCGACCATCCCCTGGGCACACCTCGACATCGCTGGACCCGCGAACAATGCGGGCGGCGCTTACGGTTACACGCCCAAGGGCGCAACCGGAACGATAGTGCGAACGCTCATTCAATTCCTCACGGACCTGTCCCGCAGCCCGAAGAAATAGGGAGTAGGCTCGTCTTCGGTCTGTAACGAGCACCGCGCGACCCGCTGGGGCTCAATTCCATTCACACGTACAAGGAGTGTTGGTGTCCGACATCGCAGTTGATTTGGTTGTCCTCGGCGGCGGAAGTGGAGGCTATTCAGCCGCCCTTCGTGCAAGTCAGTTGGGAATGAGCGTTGCGCTCGTTGAAAAGGACAAGGTCGGCGGCACCTGCCTTCACGTGGGATGTATCCCTACTAAAGCGTTGCTCCACGCCGCTGAAGTTGCAGACAACGCTCGCGATGCGGCCAAGTTTGGCGTCGCGGCCACGCTTCACGGTGTTGATGTCGCCGGAGTTTCCGCTTACCGCCAGGGAATCATCGACTCGAAGTTCAAGGGTCTTCAGGGCCTTCTGAAGGCCCGCGGCATTCAGACGGTTGACGGTTACGGAACCCTCACCTCGGCAAACACGGTGCAGGTGGGCGATACGACTATCACGGGTAAGAACGTCGTTCTGGCAACGGGCTCGTACTCGAAGACTATCCCCGGACTTGAAATCGGTGGCCGAATCCTGACATCCGAGCAGGCACTCACTCTTGACTACGTCCCCAACAAGGCAATCGTGCTCGGCGGCGGTGTCATCGGTGTCGAATTCTCATCAGTTTGGCGCTCATGGGGTTCGGACGTGACAATCATCGAAGGCCTTCCCCGCCTCGTGCCGAACGAAGATGAATCGGTTTCCAAGCAGTTTGAACGCGCATTCCGCAAGCGCGGCATTGAATTCAAGACCGGTGTCCGATTCGAATCAGCGACGCAAGACGAGAACGGTGTCACCGTCACACTTGAAGGTGGCGAAACTGTTTCGGGTGACGTCCTTCTCGTCGCAATCGGTCGTGGCGCGGCAACGGCAAACTGTGGCTTTGAAAACGTGGGCGTATCGATGGACCGTGGCTACGTGCTCACTAACGAGCGACTCCAAACCAACATTCCCGGCGTCTACGCTGTCGGCGACATCGTCCCCGGGCTGCAGTTGGCGCACCGCGGATACCAGCATGGAATCTTCGTTGCCGAGGAGATCGCGGGTCTCAACCCGATCGTCGTGGCTGACATCAACATTCCCAAGGTGACCTACTCGGAACCCGAAATCGCCTCCGTCGGACTTTCCGAAGCCAAGGCGAAGGAACAGTACGGTGACGCTCACATCGCGACCTATGACTACAACCTCGCAGGAAACGGCAAGAGCCACATCCTCGAGACCTCTGGCTCGATTAAGGTCATCCGCGTTGTCGACGGACCTGTTGTCGGAGTGCACATGATCGGTGCGCGCGTCGGCGAATTGATTGGCGAAGCCCAGATGATTGTGAACTGGGAAGCACACCCTGAGGACATCGCTCCTCACCTTCACGCACACCCCACCCAGAACGAAGCACTTGGTGAAGCATTCCTTGCTCTTGCGGGCAAGCCGCTTCACGCGATGTAAGAAACGATTCGAGGAGAACGAAGAATCATGAGCACGAACGTCAACCTTCCCGCACTCGGCGAGAGCGTCACCGAGGGAACCGTCACCCGCTGGCTCAAGAAGGTCGGTGACACCGTCGCTGTCGACGAGCCGATCGTGGAGATTTCGACCGACAAGGTCGACACGGAGGTGCCGTCACCTGTTGCCGGTGTCATCGAAGAGATTTTCGTCCAGGAGGACGAAGTCATCGCAGTCGGCGCTCCCCTCGCACGTGTTGGCGATGGTGCCGGCGCCGCGTCTGCGCCTGCTGAACCGGCACCGGTTGCCGAAGCGCCAGTTGCGACCCCCGAACCCGTTGCAACTCCCGAGCCGACTGCACCGGTCGTTTCAGCACCCGTCGTCGTAACCCCTCCTGCTCCTCCTGTGGCGCCGGCTGCCCCAGTCGTTTCCGCGCCAGTCGTGTCCGCTCCTGTCACGCCCGCGGCTCCCATCTCGGTGCCGTCAACTCCTGCGGCTTCCGGTGGCGCACCATACGTCAGCCCCATCGTTCGCAAGCTTGCGCACGACCGTGGCGTTGACATCAACGGACTTGCTGGGACGGGAATCGGAGGCCGTATCCGCAAGGAAGACGTTCTCGCTGCCGGATCCCCCGCTGCATCGGCACCCTCAGCCGCCCCCGTCGCCACAGCACACGTCCCGCTCTCGGTCTCTGAGTTGCGCGGCACTCGTACCCCCATGTCACGCCTTCGTAAGGTGATCGCGGAACGCGCTGTCGCATCTATGGTCTCGACTGCTCAACTGACCACCGTTGTCGAGGTTGACATCACCGCTGTTGCACAACTCCGCGACGGAATCAAAGAGTCCTTCCTGCAGAAGACAGGTCAGAAGCTGACCTTCCTGCCGTTCTTCGTTCGCGCATCGGTCGAAGCGCTTCAGGCGTTCCCCATCATCAACAGCACGGTGCAGGGAGACGACATCGTTTACCCCGGCTTCGAGAACATCTCGATCGCCGTCGACACGGAACGCGGTTTGCTCACACCTGTCGTGAAGAACGCCGCGGGCAAGAGCATCGCGACGCTCTCGGCCGAGATTGCCGATCTCGCTGCGCGAACTCGCGACAATAAGCTCACACCAGACGAGCTGTCGGGTGGCACCTTCACCGTTACCAACACGGGCTCACGAGGCGCGCTTTTCGACACGCCCGTTGTGTTCCTTCCCCAGTCCGCGATTCTCGGACTCGGCACGGTTGTGAAGCGTCCCGTCGTCGTCTCCAGTAATGGAACCGATTCCATCGCCATTCGTTCGATGGTGTACCTGGCACTGTCGTACGACCACCGAATCATCGATGGCGCAGATGCAGCACGCTTCCTCAGCGCGATGAAGGCTCGACTCGAAGCCGGCGCCTTCTCCGCTTCCGACCTCGGCATCTAAGGACACCCTGTGGCAAACGCAAAGAGCAAGGGTCGCATCGGCGAACTCTTCGATGTGCTCGTTCTCGTAGTCAAGCGCGTCCCCTTGGCGTGGCTTTGGCTGGCTCTGAGCTTCCTTGTTCCCCTCGGCGCGGGCATTTACTTCGCGACGACCTCGATTGGCAATCCTGTCGGTGCAGTCATCTGGGTTGTACTGGGGCTGATGGCCGGACTGTTGGTCTTCCTGATTGTCCTCGGCCAGATCACGCAGCGCCTGATGTACACGAACCTTGAAGGCCAGATTGGCGCTGTGTCGTCCCTGATCAAGAACCAACTTCGCCGCTCGTGGCGTGGGTCCGAAGTTCCCGTCCGCATGAACAAGAGCAGCGACACGGTGTACCGCCTGATCGGCCGCCCGGGTGTCGTCATCATCAGCGAGGGACAGCGTTCACGCGTTGCCCCGCTCGTTGACGAGGCCCGCAAAGAAGTCGCCCGCATCGTCCCCGCTGTCCCGATTCACGTTCTGCACGTTGGTGCCGACGGACTCGCGCTGAAGGACATGTTCCGCACGATGTACAAGTTCCCGCGTGGCATTCGTAGCGCTGAAATCCTCGTCGTGTCGAACCGTTTGAACTCGATTGCCAAGACACCGATGTCGCAGATGCCTAAGGGCATCGACCCGACAAAGATGCGCGCACCCAAGCCTCGCTAGTCGTCGTTCCGTTTGTAACATCCCCGAAACATTCGTGTGACGGGCGTGACACACCGCGCCGATAGCGTGAAAGCACTGCACCCGCAGTTCCACCCGATTCGCAGGAGATAACGCCACATGTTCAAGTCCCCCGCTGAGGTCCTCGACTTCATCAAGAAGGAAGACGTCAAGTTCCTTGACATCCGTTTTACCGATCTTCCCGGTATCCAGCAGCACTTCAACATTCCCGCTTCGACCGTTGACGAAGAGTTCTTCGAGGTCGGCCAGTTGTTCGACGGCTCGTCGATTCGTGGCTTCCAGGGAATCGCAGAAAGCGACCTCCAACTCATTCCCGACGTAACCACCGCATACGTCGACCCGTACCGCGTTGAAAAGACGCTCATCCTCATCTTTGACATCTACAACCCGCGAAACGGCGAGATTTACCACCGCGACCCCCGTCAGGTTGCCAAGAAGGCCGAGAAGTACCTCGCTTCCACCGGTATTGCTGACACGGCGTTCTTCGCCCCCGAGGCAGAGTTCTTCATCTTCGACGACGTTCGCTACGAAGTGTCGAGCGGAAAGTCGTTCTATTCGGTCGATTCTGAAGAGGCGGCGTGGAACACCGGCCGCAAGGAAGAGGGCGGAAACCTCGCCAACAAGACCCCTCACAAGGGTGGCTACTTCCCCGTGAGCCCCGTTGACAAGCTCGCCGACCTTCGCGACCAGATCTGCTTGCAGCTCGCAGCAGCCGGACTTGAGGTTGAGCGTTCGCACCACGAGGTCGGAACTGCCGGACAGTGCGAAATCAACTACCGTTTCGACACCATGGTGAAGTCCGCCGACGACATCCTCAAGTTCAAGTACATCGTCAAGAACGAGGCAGACATCCACGGCAAGGTCGCGACCTTCATGCCGAAGCCACTCTTCAACGACAACGGCTCGGGCATGCACACGCACCAGTCGCTGTGGTCGAACGGCAAGCCTCTCTTCTACGACGAGAAGGGCTACGCAGGTCTCTCGGACGTCGCACGTTGGTACATCGGCGGAATCCTCAAGCACGCTGGAGCGATCCTTGCCTTCACGAACCCGACCATGAACTCGTACCGTCGTCTCGTCAAGGGCTTCGAAGCACCGGTCAACCTTGTCTACTCGGCAGGTAACCGTTCCGCTGCGATCCGTATCCCGATCACGGGAACGAACCCCAAGGCGAAGCGCATTGAGTTCCGAGCCCCTGATGCGTCAAGCAACCCGTACTTCGCTTTCGCTGTGCAGTTGATGGCGGGACTTGACGGCGTGATCAACAAGATCGAGCCTCACGCACCTGTTGACAAGGACCTCTACGAGCTCCCCGCAGACGAAGCGAAGAACATCCCGCAGGTTCCCGGTTCGCTCGACGAGGCACTCATCGCACTCGAGAACGACCACGACTTCCTGCTCCAGGGTGGCGTTTTCACCAAGGACCTGATCGAAGAATGGATCTCGCTCAAGCGCTCGTCGGAAGTTCTTCCGTCGGCCCAGCGTCCTCACCCGTTCGAGTACGAGACCACGTTCTCCTGCTAAGTCGAACTGTACGGCGAGGCGTCACCTTCGGGTGGCGCCTTCGTCGTTAAGCGGGATAGAAGTTCGCTTCGAACACCTGTCGCGCTCTGCGGGTGGTGCGAAGATAGTCATTTTCCACCGCCGAGCTTCCGCCGGCCGGGTACGCCAAAATACGCGCGATTCCTTCGAGTTGCTCGCGGTCTGTCGGCAGAACGTCCGACCCCTTCGACGTGAAGAGGGTCGTCGCACTGCGGACCCGCGAGGCGATAAGCCACGCATCTCTGAGAGCAGCCACATCGTCCTCGCTGAGGAATCCAGCGACCCCAAGGGCGTCAAGAGCGTCGAGAGTTGATGCGGAACGGACTGCAGAGACTCGCGAGCCATGTTGCAGTTGCAGCGCCTGTACCAGCCATTCGACATCGCTCAGAGAGCCGCGTCCCAACTTCGTGTTGCGAGACGGATCGGCGCCATAAGGCAAGCGTTCGCTTTCGACTCGGGCCTTGATGCGTCGGATTTCGCGAAGTCCCTCCTCACCAATGTCCCGCGAATAGCGAACGGCATCGGCCATCGATTCGAAGTCCTTCTGCAAAGCGACATCGCCAGCGATGGGCACTGCGCGAATGAGTGCTTGTGTTTCCCACACATCGCTCCACGACTCGTAATACGCCGCGTAAGCGGCAAGCGACCTCACTGAAGGACCGTTTTTGCCCTCTGGTCGCAATCCTGAATCCAGGTCAAGTGGAAAGTGCAAATCTTCGGTCAATCGCTGAATTTCCTTGACTATCGACTCTGCACGTTTGTGTGCTTCGTCACCCGCGCCAACATCGCGGAACACCCACAGAATGTCAGCATCAGAAGAGAACCCGAGCTCCCCTCCACCAAATCGACCCATTGCGACCACCGCGAATTCGATTCCATCATGAGTTCGCCGGGCGAGAGCCAACATTGCGCGGATTGTTGCCGTTGTCACATCTGAAAGTCCGCGACCGATTTGTCGTATGTCGAGAGTGTCGAGAACTGCGCCTAGCGCCAGTCGGAGAAGTTCCCGTCGCCGTGCGAATCGAATTGCCTTGGCCGCGTCATCGACCTGCGCGTGGCGACTTTCAATTGCGGAAAATTCCGCCGTCAATTCCTCGAGAGACCGGGGCACGA
>JBJOQU010000053.1:0-3425 GCA_046049745.1 Actinomycetota bacterium
TGGGAATCCTGTGGATTCCCACGTCTGATTCAACGGGCATCCAGCACTCGTGTTTAGGAGTGCCCTCGGAGGGACTCGAACCCCCAACCCTTTCCTTAGGACGGAACTGCTCTTCCATTGAGCTACGAAGGCGTGCTCACCATTGTCGCACGGGCGACGACGGGTGGGCGGGCGTCAGGCCGCGAGGTAGTTGTTCCAGGCCGGGACGTCTCGATCGAGTCCCCGTACCAGCCACGACGTTCCGTGTGGTTGCTTGGGCTGAACTCCCAGCGACCAGCCCATCTCTCGAAGAGTCTTGTCGGCCTTTTCGTTGTTGCAACGGACACAGCACGCGACGAGGTTCTCCCAGCTGTCCGCACCACCGCGGGATTTCGGTTGGACATGGTCGATTGTGTTGGCGGACTTACCGCAGTAGGCGCATCGGTGGTCGTCACGACGCAAGACGCCTCGACGGGTCAGCGGGACACCTTTCGTCATCGGCACCTTCACGTATCGCGTGAGAATGACAACGCTGGGTCGGTCCCACAGTCCACCGATTCCAAAGACGGGATGTTCGGGCTCATGACTGAGTATCGCGGCCTTGCCCGTCATGACGAGGACGATGGCGCGGCGGTCGGAGACAACAGCAAGCGGCTCGTAGCCGGCGTTGAGGACGAGTGTTCTCATGGTGTTCCTTTCGTGCCCGCATGGAGTGTGGGCTTTCGTGGGTACAAAAAAGGCACTGCCTTATAGACAGTGCCTCGATGTGGTGCGGCGGGGCCGCGTCACGGTGCTCGGACATATCGGGTGTTCCCACGTGAATTCCCGGGTTGAGAATCGGTGGGAGCCGTCTATGCCGCAAACGTTCCGCTGTGTGATGGTCACGCGCTCAGACTAAACCCGTTTGGTGAACGGAGTGTGTATTGCGCAGAAACTAAATTCCGAGGCGAATGATGTAGTAGTTGTCGGTCCAGATGGGACGGATGCTGACGACACCACCCGAGCGAGGTGCGTCGAGGATCATGCCGTTGCCGGCGTAGAAGCCGTTGTGTCCAGGCATCATGACGATGTCACCGGGACGGGCGTCCTTGAGACGAATCGGCTTACCGTATCCACCCTGACCGCTTGCGCTGTGGGGCAGCGAGACACCGAATTGTGCGTAAACAAACTGGATGTACCCCGAGCAGTCGAACCCGGCGGGCGACGCACCGCCGTAACGGTAAGGAACGCCAATGTATTTCTTGGCAACCGCGAACACCGCGGCGAGGTCGTAATCACTCGAGTACGGCGGGTTCTTGAGATAGTCCGACACCGAAGGCCCGTTGTATGACGGGTAGGAAATCGTGAGTCCGGCACGCGCGGCCTGGGCTGCGGTGAGAGCCTTGAAGTTGTCTTTGCTGATGACAATTTCGCCGTCGGCGGCAACGACCGTCTGGCCTTCATGGCTGTTGTCGACCAGAGTCGGTCCCAGCGCGAAAGCAGGCAGTGCAAAAGCGCCGACGAGAGTCGACCCAATAGTCATGATTCCGATGCGGCGGAAACCGTCGCTACGAAGCCCCCGAGCGAAGCGGCTTCCGAGTCCACCAATCCCCCGCGTCGTCCGACGGACGAGGGTTCGAATCCCGAGCGCCGAGCGGCGACCGAGGTGGAAGAAAGCGTTGGCCAAGAGAAAGCTCCTGAATGTGAGGCGGTTCATTCGGTGCGGTGGCACCTGCGAACTATCTCTAGGGTACCAAAGTGGTCAGACCCGAGCCAAAGCGTGACCCCGCGCGTGGCGTATTCTGGGGAAATGAGCGACTTCAGACTGCCCGAGAACCTGATTCCCGTCGATGGTCGTTTCGGCTGTGGGCCGTCGAAAGTTCGCCCTGAACAGGTTGAACATCTCGTCCGCCATGCGCACCTTCTGGGCACCTCCCACCGCCAGAAACCGATTCGTGAACTTGTTGGACGAGTCCGCTCTGGCCTCGCCGACCTTTACCGTTTGCCGGCGGGCTACGAAGTAATCCTTGGGAACGGCGGATCGACCGCGTTTTGGGATGCCGCCGCGTTTTCGCTGATCGAACGCCGAAGCGCGCACTTGTCGTTCGGCGAGTTTGGCCAGAAGTTCGTCAACTCGGCCGGTGCGCCGTGGCTGGAATCCCCCGCCGTCTCAAAGGGAGAACCGGGAACGGTGTCCGAGTTCTCCGGAGACGAGGACGCGGACGTGTTCGCGTATCCGCACAACGAAACGTCGACCGGCGCGATGGCGGTCGTCCGACGCTATGGGAATGCCGAATCGTTGACGGTTGTTGACGCGACGAGTGCCGCGGGAGGCGTTGACATCGACGTCACGGAGACGGATGTCTATTACTTCGCCCCGCAAAAGAACTTTGCGTCGGACGGCGGGCTGTGGTTTGCGTTGATGTCCCCGGCGGCAATTGGCCGAATCAACCGCATTGCGGAATCGAACCGCTACATCCCCGAGTTCCTGAGCCTCAACGTCGCCGTCGACAATTCGCGGCTTGACCAGACTCTGAACACCCCCGCGATTGCAACGCTGTTGTTGATGGACGCGCAGATTCAGTGGATTCTGGACAACGGTGGGCTGGAATGGGCGGATGCCCGCACACGCGAATCGTCTGGGCTCATCTATTCCTGGGCGGATGCCCACCCGAACGCGACACCGTTTGTGTCGAACCTGGCTCACCGTTCGCAGGTCGTTGCGACGATTGACTTCGACGAGACCATTGACGCAAGCGCCGTCTCGGCCATGCTGCGGGCAAACGGAATCGTTGACATCGATCCGTACCGCAAGCTGGGCCGGAACCAATTGCGTATCGCAACCTTTACGGCGATTGACCCGAGTGACGTCTCGCGATTGCTTGGAGCAATCGACGCCGCAATCGACGCTCTTTAGTCCTCGTCTTCGACGATGACGTATTCGTCATCACCGTCATCAACACTGCCTGCGTCGTCAACTCCGTCGAAGACGTCGGTGTCGCCGTCGTCATCGTCATCGTCGTCGTCATCATCGTCATCGTCATCGTCATCGAGTTCGTCTTCATCAACGATGATGACCTCCTCGGCTTCGATGCCCGCGGCAACGGACTCTTCGTATTCGCGAAGTCGATCAGCCCACGGCACCCAGTCCGGTGCGATGACGGCTTCGTCGCCTGCCACCAATTCGGTTTCCAAGATTGTCGTCGAGTCGCCGTCAACCGCAAGCGAGACAACCCAATCCCAGCCCGCGTAACCCGCCATGTGCGACGAGAAACGCAGTGTCGCGATGTTGTCCGTCTGCTCGCTCGACAACAAATCGCCGATTGTTCCGGCGGGGGTCATCTGAACGAGCGCATCGCGTCCGGCAGACTCCAAATTGTTATGCGTCAAAATTCTCCGCTACTTTCCGCAGCACGGCTGCGATTTTTCGAGAATGTGCCGTCGCGGGATAATGTCCGCGACGCAGG
>JBJOQU010000054.1:0-3565 GCA_046049745.1 Actinomycetota bacterium
CACCTCGTACGAGGTCAACTCGGGAACCTCCAAGGCATAATCGCCTCACGGTTTCGGTCATGCCCCTCAGTTACGCTGGGGGGCATGATGTTTGTACAGGACATTCCGCTCAACGACGGAACCACCATCCCCCAGCTCGGCCTCGGCACATACCGCCTCGATGACGACTCCGCTGAGCGGGTTGTCTCCGAGGCGCTCGAACTTGGCTATCGCCACATCGACACCGCAAGCCTGTACGGCAACGAGGTCGGCGTCGGCCGCGCAATCGCCGCGTCGGGACTCGCCCGTGACGAGCTCTACATCACGACGAAGTGCTGGAACAGCGAACAGACTGACCCGCGTGCGGCGCTCGGGCGTTCGCTGGAGAAGTTGGGACTCGACCACGTCGACCTGTACTTGGTCCACTGGCCCGCCCCGGCGCGCGGAACCTTTGTCGGTGCATGGAATGAGTTCGAGGTCCTCAAGACCGACGGCCTGACCACCTCGATCGGTGTCAGCAACTTCCTCACGGAACACCTCGACGCAATCGCGGCCGCGAGCAACACCGTCCCCGTTCTCAACCAGATCGAACTGCACCCGCTGTTGCAACAGAACGAACTGCGGGCTGTCCACGCCGAGCGCGGCATCGCAACCGAATCGTGGGGTCCTTTGGGCCACGGCAAGGCTGACCTGGTCGCGGAACTGCCGGGGCTGGCCAATCTGGCTGAGCGTTACGGCAAGACCCCGCAGCAGGTGGTTCTGCGTTGGCACATCCAAGAGGGCCTCATCGTCTTCCCCAAGACAACCCAGCGTGAGCGACTCATCGCGAACATGTCTGTCTGGGACTTCGAGATCGCCGACCACGATATGGACGAGATCCGCGGATTCAACCGTGACGAGCGCATCGGCGCTCACCCGCTCGAAGGTAACTGGGACTAAATGTTGCATTAATGCTATGTAGCATTTATGCTTCATGGTGTGAGCAGAATCCCCGAAGAACCACTCGTCAATCACATTGAGCGCGTTCGAACTGAACGCGGTCTCACCCGACGCGAACTCGCCGACGCAGTCGGCGTTCACTATCAAACCGTCGGGTATCTCGAGCGCGGCGAATACAGCCCCAGCCTCGTGCTTGCGTTTCGAATTTCCGAGGTGTTGCACACTCCCCTGGAAGATCTCTTTGAACTTCCCACGACGACCGAGAGGACACTGTCATGAGCGACAAGAACAACAACAAGATGTATTGGATTGAAGGCGTCTCGGAAAAGGAAGTTGTTGCGGCGCTCAACGACACCCGCTGGAACGCTTTGCGGACGCGACCGGCCCGTCGCGCCTTGGTCATCGGCTTCTCCGCGGCGGCGCTTGCGCTCTTGGTCACCGCGATTGATTTCGGGGCTGGCGACGTAATCAATGGGCTGCTCAGCGGAATTGTCTTCATCGCGCTCGGTGGGATGTTGTTCCTTGGATACTTCGCCCTTCGCACAAGTGTCCGACAGTTGGCGGATGCGCCGGACGAATTACTCGACGAGCGCCAAATCGCGGTTCGTAACTCGGTATATCTTCACGCCTATCGATTGAGCGCCGCCGTGATGCTCTGCGTCTTGGTCGTTGCACTGTTCGACATCCTGTCGTGGCCGAACGTGCTGTTCACGGTCGCCATGTTGATGGCGGCGCTGCCCTCGATGGTTCTTGCATGGCAGCTTCCCGACGAGAACTAGTGGATCAAATCCACCACGGGAACCAGTAGTGCGCTGCGGCGAACCAGACGGGGATCGGTAAACCCATCCACACTGGAAGGAAGAACGCGGCAATGACGGTGCCCGCGACGATGAGCCCGGTGACAAGAGACTCCCAACCCGTTCGCCACAGCCTGACGAACAGCCACACGGCGGCGAGTACGAGGAACGGCTCGAGGGTGACCGTGTAGAACTGAAAAACAGTTCGGTGCGAGAACAACAGCCACGGCAGGTAGGTCGCTGAGACTCCGACGAGAATCGGGACGCCCCACGTCGACTTGGATCGGATGCTGTGAACGATGAGCCACACAAGCGCGACGACACCGAAATACCAGAACACTGGATTGGCCACGCTGGTCACGTATTCAACAATTCCGTCGGTGCCGGTCTGCTCGTAGTGGAAAGCCGTCGGCCGAATCATGAGCAACCAACCAAACGGGTTCGCTTGATAGCCGTGCGGCGCAATCAACCCGATGTTGTACTCGTAGATCGCCAGGTGGTAATTCCACAACGATTCAAGCGCGGATTGGACCGGATTGCCCTCGACGACAACGGACTGACGGTCGTACCCTCCTGACGTCAGCAACCAACCGGACCAACTGGCGAAGTACGTCAGGACGGCGGTGGGGGCGGCCACGAGGAACGCGCGAACTATGTGCCACACGGCGGTCCACCGGGGATTTCGCAGCACGGCGTCGACGGCAATCCAGATGCCGAAGACGACGAAAGCGTAAAGCCCGCTCCACTTGACCGCCGTGGCCGCCCCCAACAGGACACCTGCGAGAATCAGCCACTGGCCCCAGCCGGGTCGTTCGATGTGCCGAAGGATGACAAGGAACGCGGCGAGGATGAACGCCGCCAGTATTCCGTCGAGCAGGGCGGTGCGACTCATCGTGATGGCGATACCGTCCAGCGCGACGAGGAATCCAGCGAGAACCGCTGCGGTTCGCGAGCGGAACAGGCGCCTCGCGATGAACATCGTGAACAGTACGACGAGAATTCCGGCAATCGCCGTCGCGAAACGCCACCCGAACGAATTGTCCGGGCCGAACAACGCCATCCCCGCGCCAATCAGCCACTTGCCCAGTGGTGGATGCGCGATAAACGACGGATCCGTGCTGAAACCGGATGTGTCGCCCGAGACAAAGTCGACGCCCTCTGGCCACTCCGACTCGAAACCCAGATTCCACAACGTCCACGCGTCCCGCACGTAGTACACCTCGTCGAATACAAGAGCGCGGGGGCTGCCCAGATTGACCAATCGAACGAGAGAAGCGATCAACAGGACGGGAAGATACGCGACGAAGGTCTGGACGCGTGGAGAGAGAAGTGAAACCCGGTCACGCACGGCGATGGCGCGGTCGACGAGGCTCATGCCTCAACGGTACGCGAGAATGGGGAGGTGCTCATCCTTGCCGCCACCCCGATTGGCAACCTCGGCGACGCCAGCCCCCGCATGCGCGAGGCGCTCGCGAACGCTGACGTCATCGCGGCGGAAGACACTCGAACCACTCACCACTTGTTGTCGGCGCTGGGTCTGACGACCGAGGCGAAACTTGTTGCACTTCACGACCACAACGAAACCGCCAAAGCCACCGAGATCGCCGAACTCGCGCGCGACCGTGACGTCGTGTTGGTGTCCGATGCGGGGATGCCCGGTATCTCGGACCCGGGATTCGGCGTTGTCCGCGCAGCACACGAATTGGGAGTAACCGTCTCGGTCATTCCAGGGCCGTCGGCGGTCATCGCGGCGCTCGCCGTCTCTGGCCAACCAACTGACCGTTTCGCGTTCGAAGGTTTCGTCCCGCGAAAGGGGCAATCGACTTATTTCGCGAATCTCGCCCGTGAAC
>JBJOQU010000055.1:0-4500 GCA_046049745.1 Actinomycetota bacterium
TTGGCTCGACGACCTCTCGCGTGACCGAATTCAGTCGGGCTCGCTACAGAACCTGATCGCCACGCGCAATGTTGTTGGCGTGACGACGAACCCCACAATCTTTGCCTCGGCGCTGGCGACCGGAACGACCTACGGCGAACAGATTGCAGACCTTGCTCGTTCGGGCGCAACCGTGACCGAGGCCGTCTTTGCGGCGACTACCGACGATGTCGCAGCAGCCTGCGACATTTTCCGCGGAATTTATGACGCCACCGATGGACAGGACGGCCGCGTGTCAATTGAGGTTGAACCGACACTCGCTTTCGATCACGTGAACACCGTTGCCCAGGCGAAGGAACTGTTCCAGCGCGTCGGCCGCGAGAACGTCATGATCAAGATTCCTGCGACTGAGCAGGGACTCGGCGCCATAACCGATGTGCTCGCCGAGGGCATTTCCGTCAACGTCACGCTCATTTTCTCGCTTGAGCGTTACGCGGAAGTGATCGATGCCTACCTCGAGGGACTCGAGAAGGCGAAAGCCAACGGCCACGACCTGTCGACGATCCACTCGGTCGCATCATTCTTTGTGTCGCGTGTTGACACCGAAATCGACAAGCGCCTCGTCGCAATTGGATCGGAAGCGGCTCTCGCGCTGAAGAGCCAAGCAGGGGTCGCGAACGCGCAGCTCGCCTACGAATTGTTCGAACACAAGTTCGCGACCGAACAGGCACTCGCGCTTCGTGCGGCCGGCGCGAACCTGCAGCGCCCGTTGTGGGCCTCGACTGGAGTCAAGGACCCGTCGCTTCCCGACACGTTGTATGTCACTGAATTGGCGGCACCGAACACCGTGAACACCATGCCAGAGAAGACGCTCGAGGCAACCTTTGACCACGCAACGGTTCACGGAGACGCCGTCAGTGGTTCCTACGACGATGCTCGTGCGGTGATTGAAGCTATCGAAAACTTGGGGATTTCGATCGTTGACGTCACTGACCTGCTTGAGCGCGAAGGTGTCGACAAGTTCATCGTGTCGTGGAACGAACTGCTGGACATCGTCGCGGCATCAATGGACGCCGCTCGATGACCGTTCGCGTGTCAGGCGCTGCTGCGGATGCCGTTGCACGGCACGTTCCGGCTCTGGTCGCATCGAAATTCGCGTCGAAGCTTGGTGACGGCGATTCAACCCTGTGGGGAGCAGCCGCTCAGCCCGAAGCCAGCATTCGACTGGGCTGGGTCCACGCCTCAACGAAATCGCGACCGCTCGTGGCGGAAATCCTGGCGTTTCGCGGGGAACTTGTCGCACGTGGGCTGACTCGATTTGTTCTCTGTGGGATGGGCGGATCGTCGCTTGCACCCGAGGTCATTACGCGTACTGAGGGTGTTGATCTTGTTGTTCTCGACTCGACACACCCCACGCAGGTCGCTCGAGTGCTCGATGAATCAATCGAAGAGACAGTGGTCGTGGTGTCCTCGAAGTCTGGTTCGACCACCGAGACCGACTCGCACAAGCGAGCGTTCGAAGGCGCATTCGTCGCTGCGGGAATCGACCCGACCACGCGCATCGTCATCGTGACCGATCCGGGATCACCGCTCGATACCGCGTCGCGCGAAGCCGGTTATCGCGTGTTCAACGCTGACGCCACTGTGGGTGGCCGCTATTCGGCTCTAACCGCTTTCGGACTCGTTCCGTCTGGCTTGGCTGGAGTTGACATCGCCGCTCTTCTCGACGACGCTGACGCGGCTTTGCCGCTCGTGCTCGCGGACGACGACGACAATCCTGGGCTGATCCTTGGAGCGGCGATGGCGGGGACTTCTCCTCGCCGCGACAAGATTGCGATTCTGTCCGAGAATTCGTCCATCGTCGGAATCGGCGATTGGATTGAACAACTCGTCGCCGAGTCGACGGGCAAGGAATCATCCGGTGTCTTACCGGTTGTGCTTGAATCTGCAGCCCCCGATCTCGCGGCGGAGGACGTGCTTCCCATTCACATTCTCGACGAGGACGCTGCCGCTACCGGTGATTCGGTCACCGTCGCGGCACCTCTCGGAGCGCAACTTCTGATCTGGGAGGTCGCCACGGCTGTCGCCAGTCACCTGTTGGGCACAAACCCGTTTGACCAGCCCGACGTCGAATCAGCGAAGATTGCTGCTCGTGCGTTCCTCGACGGGACCCCCGAAGCCGCAACGCCTTTCGCCATCGATGGCGATATTCACTTGACCGCTGTGGGTTACTCCCCCGTCGCCACGAACGTTTCCGACGCTGTCCGGGAACTGTTGGCGCAACTCGATGCTGACGGATACGTTTCCGTCCACGCGTACGCCGATCGCGAGGCAGGAAATGGACTTGAAGCCATCCGAACCTCTCTGGCCGCCGCTGCCGGCGGACGCCCCACCACGTTTGGATGGGCTCCTCGCTTCCTGCACTCGACAGGCCAGTACCACAAGGGCGGACCCGAGCAGGGCGTCTTCCTGCAGATTGTGGAAACGCCGGTTGAGGATCGTGAAGTTCCTGGACGTCCGTTCACGTTCGGCACTCTGATCGGTGCACAGGCTCGTGGCGACGCGCAAGTTCTCGCCGACCACCACCGTCCAGTCTTGACACTGACGGTGTCCGGTGCGCGTGCTCTCGCCCGTGTGATGTCGGAGATCAAGGCGCTCTCGTGACCAATCCCAATCCCCTGCGCGACCCCAACGACCGCCGACTCGGCCGAATCGCCGGTCCGTCGGGTCTGATTATCTTCGGCGTCACGGGTGATTTGTCGCGCAAGAAGCTGATTCCCGCGGTGTACGACCTCGCGAATCGCGGATTGCTTCCGCCGGGGTTTGCCTTGGTGGGGTTTGCGCGCCGAGATTGGTCAAACGAAGAATTCATGGCAGTCGTTCACGACTCGGTCAAAGAATATGCCCGCACGCCGTTCCGCGAGGATGTCTGGGCACAGTTGTCCGCCGGAATTCGGTTCGTCTCCGGTGACTTTGACGACAACGATGCCTTCGATCGATTGGGCGAAACGATCGCCGAACTTGACAGCGTGCGCGGAACGATGGGGAACCACGCGTTCTACCTGTCGATCCCGCCGCGATCCTTCCCCGTCGTGACCGAACAGTTGAACCGAAGCGGCCTTGCGACGCCGAAGGATTCTCAGTGGCGCCGAGTGGTTATCGAAAAACCGTTCGGTCACAATTTGCAGAGTGCGCGCGAGTTGAACGGAGTCGTCGAGAGCGTGTTCCCGGCTGATTCGGTTTTCCGAATCGACCACTATCTCGGCAAGGAAACCGTTCAGAACATCCTTGCCCTGCGTTTCGCTAACACGTTCTACGAACCGCTCTGGAACTCGAATTACGTCGACCACGTCCAGATCACGATGGCTGAAGACGTTGGCGTTGGCGGTCGTGCCGGCTACTACGACGGCATCGGTGCTGCTCGCGATGTCATTCAGAACCACCTTCTGCAGCTTCTGGCGTTGACAGCGATGGAAGAACCTGTGTCTTTCGATGCAGCAGATTTGCGTGCGGAGAAGGAAAAGGTCCTTTCAGCGGTGACGTTGCCAGAGGACCTGGCTCTCGCCACTGCTCGTGGCCAGTACACCTCCGGTTGGCAGGGCGGCGTTCAGGTCACCGGCTTTCTCGAGGAAGAGGGCATGAACCCCACCTCGATCACCGAGACGTACGCGGCGATGCGCGTCGAAATCGACACACGACGGTGGGCCGGAGTTCCGTTCTATCTGCGCGCGGGCAAGCGACTTGGTCGACGCGTCACCGAAATCGCTGTGGTGTTCAAACGCGCCCCGCAGTATTTGTTCGAGCCAGGACAGGTATCGAGCCTCTCCCAAAACGCACTCGTCATTCGCGTTCAACCGGACGAGGGCGTCACCGTCAAATTCGGCTCGAAGGTTCCCGGTGCGGGGATGCAGGTCCGCGATGTAACGATGGACTTTGGTTACGGCCACGCCTTCACCGAACAAAGCCCCGAAGCGTACGAGCGCCTGATCCTGGATGTCCTCCTCGGCGACCCACCGTTGTTCCCGCGCCACGAAGAGGTCGAACTGTCCTGGAAGATTCTCGATCCGATCGAGGAGTTCTGGGAAGCAAGTGGCCGACCAGAGCCTTACGCACCTGGCTCGTGGGGTCCAGCCTCGTCGGATGAACTGTTGCGCCGCGACGGACGCGAATGGAGACGCCCGTGATCATTTCGCTTCCGAACACAACTGTCGCCAAGATTCTCAAAACTCTGCAGAAGGCTCGTGAAGAGGGCGGAGCGGTCGCTCTCGGGCGCGTGCTAACCCTCGTCATCACGACAACGAAGGACCGCACCGAAAAGGTCATCGCCGCGGCGAACGAAGCATCGCGCGAGCACCCCATGCGCATTATCGTGATTTCTGAAGTTCCCGACGGATTCACGGATTCCCCGCTCGATGCAGAGATTCGTCTGGGCGGAGACGCGGGCGCTTCCGAGGTCATCATTCTCAACGCAGCGGACGACCTGGTAATCGACCCGCAAGGCCTTATCAATGGGCTGTTGTT
>JBJOQU010000056.1:0-15197 GCA_046049745.1 Actinomycetota bacterium
GACTTCCGGCGAACGTTCCTCGACGACGTGCTGGCAGAGACATCACACACGGCCGCCGCCGACCAGAGTGATTGCGATCGTATCCTGCGCCAGCGCAACACTTTATTGAAGTCCATGTCACCAAAACCGTCCGAGGCCGAAGCCGCAACGCTCGACACATGGACCGAATCGTTCATCGATGTGGCGGCTCGTATTATTGTGGCGCGCCGTGCTGCGGTAACCGCCCTTGCGCCGCGGTTCGCCTATCACTATTCAGCCATTGCCGGCGGCGCCAACCAGGCACACATGACGCTGAGCGAGACGGTCGGCGAAGACGTCCCAGATTCTGATGTCGCGGTTGCAATGCGCGAAAAGTTTCACGTGAAACGGCGCGAAGAAATTGAGAGGGGGTCGACGCTCGTCGGCCCGCACCGGGACGATCTCTTCATCGAACTCAACGGCCTACCCGCCCGAACGCATTCGAGTCAAGGCGAAGCTTGGTCCACGGCGCTGAGCTTGCGCCTTGCGATGGTCGATGTTGTGACAGAGCAGTCAGCGGTCGGCGATCCGGTCGTGATTCTTGATGACGTATTCTCGGAACTCGATGAAGGCCGCCGGGCTCGCCTCGCAGGACACCTTGATTCAATCGAGCACCTCATCGTCACTGCGGCCGACGAGTCAACGATTCCGGCAACAATGTCGGGAGTTCGACACGTGGTGAAGGGCGGTGCGATCGATGGCTAGTCACCCCGAGGCGCTGCGCTTCTTTGAACACGTCGTTGCGGTGTTCTCTGGGGCCAAAAGGAAACGTAAAGTTCGGGAACTTGATCCTGATAAGTCTCAACCCTTCGAACCCGGCCGTGACCCCCGCAGCATCGCCGCGATTGTGGATGCGAGCATCGAGGATCGCGGGTGGACTCCGTTTTTGGCGCGTGCGTCGGTGCTCGCACAGTGGGCGGATATTGTCGGACCGGAAGTTGACGCTCACACTAATGCCGAACTTCTCGACGACGTTTTGGTCGTCTCGTGCGACTCGTCTGCGTGGGCAACACAGCTTCGGATGTTGCGCCACGACATCCTTCGGGAGGTCGAGATTCGGTTCCCCGACAACGGCATCGAGCGGGTCGACGTTTTGGGGCCGGGTGTCCCCACGGAAATTCGCGGTCCTCGTAGCGTGAAATGGCGCGGTCCTCGCGATACTTACGGATAAAACGACACTTTTGGTCGCGCGGCGGAAATAAGGCGCGCAGAAGCCGAAATAGCCGGTTTTTCGTCCCCCCTCGGCGGTAGAATAAAGAGGTATTACGCACCACCTTTCGGGGTATCGACGAGGAGTTCACATGGCAGGTTCGAAACCGAAAGAAAATTCGGAAGAATATGGTGCCGGGAACATCCAAGTTCTCGAAGGACTCGAGGCGGTTCGTAAGCGCCCGGGTATGTACATCGGCTCAACTGGCGAGCGCGGACTTCACCACTTGGTCTACGAAATCGTCGACAATTCGGTTGACGAGCACCTTGCGGGCCACTGCTCAAAGATCATCGTCACCATCATGAAGGATGGCGCCGTTCGCTGTATTGACAACGGCCGAGGAATTCCTGTTGACATCCACCCGACCGAAAAGAAGTCGACCGTCGAGGTAGTGCTCACGATTCTTCACGCCGGCGGAAAATTCGGCGGCGGCGGATACGCGGTATCCGGCGGTCTTCACGGTGTCGGCTCGTCCGTCGTCAACGCGCTGTCAACGCAGCTCGACGTCGAAGTCAAGCGCCAAGGAAACTCGTACTCAATGTCCTTCAACAACGGAGTACCCGTCAAGCCGCTCGAAAAGGGTGGCACCACGGATGAAACCGGGACAACCATTACGTTCTGGCCCAATGCCGAAATCTTCGAAACGACCGACTTCGACTACGAAACTCTCCGCACGCGCTTCCAACAGATGGCATTCCTCAACAAGGGACTGGAAATCGCCTTCACGGACGAGCGCGCCGACGGCCGCAGCGACACATTCCTCTACGAACGAGGACTCGAAGATTACGTCGAATACCTCAACTCGGCGAAAAAGATCGAGGTCATTCACCCCGACATCATTTCCCTCGAATCCGAGGACAAAAACCGCACGATCTCGCTCGAACTTGCGATGCAGTGGACGACCGCGTACTCCGAAAGCATTCACACCTACGCGAACACGATCAACACCCACGAGGGCGGAACCCACGAAGAAGGTTTCCGCGCAGCGTTGACATCATTGATCAATCGATACGCGCGCGACAAGGGTCTCCTCAAAGAAAAGGACGAAAACCTGTCCGGTGACGACGTCCGTGAAGGGCTGACCGCGGTCATCTCGGTCAAACTCGCCGAACCGCAATTCGAAGGCCAGACCAAGACCAAGCTCGGCAACACCGAGGCGAAGTCGTTTGTCCAGAAAGTCGTTGGCGACAAGTTGGGTGACTGGTTTGACAGCCACCCCGGCGAAGCCAAAGACATCGTTCGTAAGGCGATCCAGGCATCTGCCGCTCGAATCGCTGCGCGAAAGGCCCGCGAAAGCACACGCCGTAAGGGTCTGCTCGAATCGAACAGCATGCCCGGCAAGCTCAAGGACTGCCAATCCAAGGATCCCAGTGTCTCGGAAGTTTTCCTCGTCGAGGGTGACTCGGCAGGTGGCTCAGCGGTTCAAGGGCGAAACCCCGAAACTCAGGCGATCCTGCCACTGCGAGGCAAAATCCTCAACGTTGAAAAGACCCGCCTCGACCGCGCACTCGCCAACAACGAAATTCAGGGCATGATTACCGCCTTTGGCTGTGGAATCGCTGAAGAATTCAACATCGAGAAGGCTCGGTATCACAAGATCGTGCTCATGGCCGATGCCGACGTCGACGGCCAGCACATCACCACGCTGCTTCTCACACTGCTGTTCCGTTACATGCGCCCGCTCATCGACGCCGGTTTCGTGTACCTCGCGCAGCCCCCGCTGTACCGCCTCAAGTGGACGAACTCGGAACACCAGTACGTGTATTCGGATCGCGAACGTGACGCGATGGTCGAGTCCGGAACTAAGGAAGGCAAGCGTCTTCCCAAGGACAACGGCATCCAGCGATACAAAGGTCTTGGTGAGATGAACCACCAGGAACTGTGGGACACCACGATGAACCCGGACACCCGCACGTTGTTGCAGGTGACATTGGCCGATGCGGCGATCGCCGACGGTGTCTTTTCGACGCTGATGGGCGAGGACGTCAGCGCCCGCCGAACCTTTATCCAGCAGAACGCAAAGGATGTGCGCTTCCTCGACATCTAGTCGACGGGCGGAATTGACACTATGAGCGAGCAAACAGACCGTATTCAACCCGTTGATCTCCAGATGGAGATGCAGCGGTCGTACCTCGATTACGCTATGAGCGTCATCGTCGGGCGTGCACTTCCCGACGTTCGTGACGGACTCAAGCCCGTCCACCGCCGCGTGATTTACGCAATGTTCGATGGCGGATACCGCCCAGATAAGGCTTTCTCCAAGTGTTCGCGTGTTGTCGGTGACGTCATGGGCCAGTTCCACCCGCACGGTGACTCGGCAATCTATGACGCTCTGGTTCGACTCGTTCAGCCATGGAGCCTTCGCTACCCGCTCGCATCCGGTCAAGGAAACTTCGGTTCTCCCGGTAACGACGGCGCAGCTGCCCCTCGATACACCGAGACCCGCATGGCGCAATTGGCCATGGAAATGGTTCGCGACATCGACGAAGACACCGTCAATTTCCAGGACAACTACGACGGTCGCACCCAGGAACCATCGATTCTTCCCAGCCGTTTCCCGAACTTGTTGGTCAACGGTTCCGTCGGTATCGCGGTGGGTATGGCGACAAACATCCCGCCACACAATCTGCGCGAAGTTTCCGAAGCAGCCCTGTGGCACCTTGCCAACCCCAACGCTGTCGGCGAAGAACTCCTCAATGCAATCCTCGAACGCGTCAAGGGACCAGACTTCCCGACCGGCGCGCAGATTCTGGGAACCCGTGGAATTCAGGACGCTTACCGGACCGGCCACGGCAGCATCACCATGCGTGCCGTCGTTGAGACGGAAGAAATCCACGGGCGCACCTGCCTGGTCGTCAGTGAGCTGCCGTACCAGGTCAACCCTGATAACCTGGCGATCCGCATCGCGGACCTCGTCAAAGAAGCCAAGATTCAGGGAATCGCCGACATTCGTGACGAGTCGTCCGGTCGAACCGGTCAGCGCTTGGTCATCGTCCTCAAGCGCGACGCTGTCGCCAAGGTCGTTCTCAATAACCTGTACCGCCAGACCCAGTTGCAGGAAAACTTCGGCGCGAACATGCTCGCGATTGTCGATGGTGTTCCACGCAACCTCACAATCGACCAGTTCATCACGTTGTGGGTGGCTCACCAGATTGAAGTCATCGTTCGCCGCACGCAGTTCCGCCTGAACAAGGCCGAGGCCGACGCCCACATTTTGCGCGGATATCTCAAGGCGCTCGACGCTCTGGACGCGGTAATCGCACTTATTCGCAAGTCGCCCACGGTGGAAGATGCCCGCGAGGGACTCATCAAGCTCTTGACCGTCGACGAAATTCAAGCGACGGCAATCCTCAACCTGCAGCTTCGTCGACTCGCTGCCCTCGAGCGCCAAAAGATTCTTGACCAGGCCGCTGAAATAGAGAAGCAGATCGCTGAGTTCAAGGAAATCCTTGCCAGCCCTGAGCGTCAGCGCGACATCGTCTCGACAGAACTGACAGAAATCGTCGACAAGTTCGGCGACGACCGTCGCACGGCGATTGTTCCCAGCGAGGACGACCTCACGAACGAGGACCTGATCCCCGTCGAAGAGATGGTCGTCACGGTCACGCGTGGCGGCTACATCAAGCGCACCCGCAGCGACAACTATCGCTCGCAAAAGCGCGGCGGTAAGGGAATCAAGGGCGCAACCCTGCGCGCCGACGATGTCGTCCAACACTTCTTCGTCACGACAACCCACCACTGGCTGTTGTTCTTCACGGACAAGGGTCGCGTGTACCGCACCAAGACTCACCAGGTCATGGAATCCGCCCGCGATGCCAAGGGTCAGCACATCGCGAACCTGCTCGCGCTTCTTCCGGGTGAATCCGTCGAACAAATCGTCGACATCCCCAATTACGACGCGGCCGAGTACCTCGTGCTTGCGACCCGCAAGGGCGTCATCAAGAAGACCAAGCTCCAGGAGTACAACACGAACCGATCGGGTGGCGTCTTCGCCATCGACCTCGCGGTGGAAAAGGGTAAAGACGGAAAGCCGGTTCTCAACGAGGACGGCCAACCGACGTATCTCGACACTGTTGTCTCGGCAATGCTTGTCAACAAGGACTCCGAGATCCTCCTCGTGTCGAAGGCGGGAATGTCAATCCGCTTTGCCGCGGACGACACGACTTTGCGTCCGATGGGCCGCAAGACCGGCGGAGTCAAGGGAATCGCCCTGCGCGCCGGTGACGAATTGCTTTCGGCCGCGGTTGTTTCCGATACCGGATACGTCTTCGTCGTCACGGAAAGTGGATACGCCAAGCGAACCGACGTCAGCCAGTACCGTGTTCAGAACCGTGGCGGAATCGGAATCAAGGTTGCCAAGTTGACCGACGAGCGCGGTGGATTGACCGGCGGACTGATCGTCGACGATGGCGACGAAGTCCTCGTCATCATGGAGGGCGGCAAGGTAGTCCGCTCCAGTGTCGACGGCGTTCCCGCTAAGGGCCGCGACACCATGGGTGTCGTCTTCGCTCGCCCGGATGACGGCGACAAGATTCTCGCCATCGCGCGCAACTCAGAGCGTAATCTAGACTCGTCGTCAGACGATGACGAGACAGACGCCCCCGAGGGCGACGTCGTGACCACAGAAACGGAAGCACCAGCCAATGACTAAGTCGGCACCAGCCAAGCAGGTTCGCCTGCGTCTTGTTCACATCGACTTCTGGTCGGCCGTTCGCAATTCGTTCGTCGTGGCGCTATCACTTTCGGTTCTGTTGTTGATCTTCAACCTCCTCGCGTGGTTGTTGCTCACTGTTCTCGGCGTTGTCGACATCGTCAACAACACCATCAGCCAGATCATCGGCGTCGACTTCCTTGGCCTGACCGACCTCATGTCATTCCCGTCGATGATCGTCTTCACGCTGCTGACGGCACTCGTCAACATCATTTGTGGCACGGCACTCGGTGCTCTTGGGTCGATCGCGTTCAACTACATCGCTCGAATCACCGGCGGTCTGCGCGTCGCATTCACCAACGATTAAGGCGCGATTTTCACGACCGAGCAATCTTTGATAGGCTCGGTGAGGTTTCGGGGCTATAGCTCAGGCGGTTAGAGCGCTTCGCTGATAACGAAGAGGTCCCAGGTTCAAGTCCTGGTAGCCCCACTCGATTCCACAAGAATCGTATGTTGGGGGCTTAGCTCAATTGGTAGAGCGCCTGCTTTGCAAGCAGGAGGTCAGGGGTTCGATTCCCCTAGCCTCCACAACAGAAAATCTCCCCCTAGAAACAGGGGGAGATTTTCTTTGGCCAATTGCTAACCCACCAGAGATTTAAGTGCGTCAAAGGTTGTCTTGAGACGTTCGTTGTCTACAGACACGAAGCGACCGTCGCGCTCGATGAAGAACCCCACGTCGCCCCCCAGAATTGACGAAGGCGCGTCGTCGTAGTCCTCCAGAAACAAGAGGACAGTTTCGCCCGGCACTAGGGGCTCGATACCTTCGACGGTAGTCGCGCGTCCGTCAACGACCCCGCCAAGTTGTTTCACCTTGATGGAAGGCGCGGAGTTGCACGCTCCTTTGACGCAAGTCACAACGGAAATTTCGAAAACCGTTATGGGCAAGGCATCCACATCGACATCCAGCGCTTCCGAACCTGTGCCCGCCAGTGGATTTACTACCGGATCGCTTCCCGAAGTTTCGCCCGACAAAGTTGAATATGACTGTGCGCCAACGACACCAAGAACGATTGATGTTGAATCTGCTGCGAGCGTGCGGACACTAGCGTAATCGGGATAGTCCGCGACGATTGTCAAGCCACCCACTGCGGTACATGCTGTGAGTCCCAGCGCCGTGATGGCGACCCCAAACCCGGCCACAACAGTCTTGATCGTTTTCATTTGTTTTCTCCTTAGTAGTAAGCATTGACTTCAGCGATGTCGTAACTTTGAGGCAAATACAGGGTGTTTCTGTCCCGGTTGTGCTTCATCAGTGATGACGAACTAGTTGTTGGGTTGTCACCCAGACTTAGACCGTGCCCAATTTCGTGAGCGAAAGCACTCTTGATGAAATTTGACAGATTCGATGCATCTGCGCCGATCCTGCGTGAATTGAGCTTTATTGTGAACGAGCGGAAGGGCCAGATACCAGTAGGGGTGTATAGCCCGTACCAGGTGTCGGAGGTGGATGAGACGGTTAGGGTTGCGGTCGCACTCGTCGATTTCGCAATATTCGCTGGCGTCGCTGTTGCGTTCCAAGACGCAAGCGCTGAATTGAGCGGTGATTGCCACGTTGAATTGTAATTCCACGGTTTGATGGAAAAAGTAGCGGAAGGCATACCCCCGCTGTAGTAAATCGCACTTGCTGGCAGTTCACTGAAAATAGCCAAGATCGCCGCTAGAGCTGCCGAAGAAACTAGACGCATTCCCTTTGATGTCATTGATTTACTCCTTGATAATGATGACCAACACTAAATATAATCAGATAAATTGTCAATTATTTCCCCAGGCCCTCTTCCATTTGCATCGTAGACTTTAGGCGTGAATGACACGAAGCACCGCCGCGTAGCCGAGGGCTTCAGCCGCACCCTCGAGCGGTGGGGCGAGTCGATCACATCGGCCGTCGGAACTATGTGGACGGCGATTGCCTTCACGCTCCTTGCGCTGATTTCACTGCCGGGTGCTCTTGCATCAGGAAATGTCGTCGTGATAGTGGCCTGGATTGCACAGACGTTCCTTCAGCTGGTCTTGTTGCCGATCATCATGGTTGGGCAAAACGTACAGAGCCGAAAGACCGAGAAGCGCGATAACGAAACGCATGCAGCGGTCATGGCCGCACACCGAGAAACGCAGGAAATTCTGCGTGAATTGCACGCCCGCGACGGCAAGTAAGCACGTCACGTGAATCGTCGCACTATCTTTCTGTTCGCCGCCGTCGGTTTCGTCTGGGGAATCCCCTACTTCTTCATTGCGATTGCGGGCCACAGCTTTTCAACGGTCAGCGTCGTGTGGATGCGGGTTGTCATCGGCGCGCTGTTCCTCCTTCCCGTCGCGCTCAAGCGCGGCGTACTGAAAGAAACGCTGAAACACTGGCCGTGGGTCCTGTTCTTTGCCGTCGTCGAGATGGTCGGACCCTGGTATTTCATCACCGAAGCTGAACGGCACGTGCCGACCAGCCTTGTCGGGCTCATGATGACCACAATCCCGTTCATGTCTGCAGCAATCACGGGCGTTTTTCTCGGAGACAAAGCGGCAGGACACCCCCTCACCGTGATCGGTCTAGTCACCGGGTTTACGGGCGTCGTATCGTTGATTGGGATTGACGCACTCAGTGGTCACATTGAAATCGGACCGACCTTGTTGTTGGTTGTCACCGCGGTCTGTTACGCGATCGCCCCCATCGTTGCGAACAGGAAAATACCGAACGTGTCGAGCCTCGGGCTCACGGCGGTATCGCTGGCAATGGTGGCTGTCATCTACACGCCCTTCGTCCTGTTCACGCTTCCGTCGGATCTTGCCGCTGGACCGTCGCTAGAATCATGGATTTCCATCGTCATCCTCGGCGTTGTGTGTTCTGCCCTGGCATTCGTGCTTTATTTCGCTCTGATTCGCGAGGTTGGTCCGCGTCGATCAACGCTGATCACCTATTTGAACCTTCTCGTGGCTGCACTACTTGGTGTCCTTTTCCTTTCCGAACCAATTACGCCAGGAATCGTGGTGGGATTGCCCCTCATCGTCATCGGTTCGTACCTCGCCGGTCGAGACCGCGAGCCCTATGTCCGAAAGAAGAACAGGATTACCCCGTGACTTTCACCACCCGAATCCCCACCGAGGCGGACCTTCCCGAATTGCGCGACCTCATCGATGCGCAGGAGAGCGCCCTCGACCCGAAACACAAGCCGGCAAGCCCGTCCTGGCCCGCAGATTTGTTGGAGGGATTTGTCGATACCCCGCGTAACCAGATCTGGTGCGATGAATCTGGCGAAATTGTGGCGTGGGCGAGCATTCAAGTAGATGAACACCGGACGCGACTCGACATCGAGTTGTTTCGGGTGCCCAACTTCCCCGAGATGGTTGCGGTTTGGGATTGGTGCCTTCAGGTCGCCGAGACTGATTTCCCGGGCTGGATTGTCTGGCCGACCATCAATTACCTCGACAACGAGGCGGCGGACGTTTTGCGCGCAACGGGCTTCGACCTGATCCGCCGCTATTTCCTCTTGACGCGACCGTTGGATAACGACGAGTATCCCGCGTTACCGGCCGGCGTAACGATTGACGTGATGCGAACCGACGAGGATTACGCGCAGTGGCACGCCGCGCATCAAGATTCGTTCTCGCGGCACTTTGCATTCTCACCGCGGCCCGCCGAACAATGGCTTGCCATCAACCTCGACGCAGACGCAGCCGACCCTGACGGGCGATTCCTCTTGCGTGTAGAAGGCACAGTCGCGGGATTCGTGGTCTGCAACAACGACAACGCGCACGAAAACGGCGGTTATGTCGACCTTCTCGGTGTTCGACACGAGTTCCATCACCGTGGATACGGCGAACTTCTCTTGCGTTGGGCGTTTGCCTATGCCCGCTCGCGCGGATTCACCGACATCGACCTCTCAGTCGACACGGGCAACGAATCCGGCGCACTTGCCCTGTACGAGCGTGTTGGTTTCGGACCAATGTCCGAGTTCCACCTCTACGCCCGCGACTAGACCTTGATGGTTCCGTCCGCCAGAGCGCGGGCGAGACCAACCCACCGAGGACGACGGATCACGTAAAACAACCGGACCAGCAACCACAGCGCAGGGGTCAACACACCACCGTCGAAGGTGACACGGTCGTCCACGTGACACGTTGATTCGGTCAACGGGGTCACCGTAATCCGATGATTCCACGATCGGATTGGCCCGCCGTGTTCGTTAGTCGAAAACTCGCGGGACTCGTCGTCCAACCGCACAAATGTCAAGGAATGGCGAGACATCGGCAGAAAGCCCGCCATAAACATCCACCCCGTGACTGTTTCGCCTTCGTGCCAACGATCGGTCCGGTGCGCGACAACAGGCCATCGCACCAATCCACGGGACACGTAACGGAAACCAATCGGAGAAGTGACGCCTGACCACATGTGTGCGGCACTCGCGGGAACTTCGAGGGAAAGCGAAACGGTGGGCATGTGTTCAGCCTAGATTGAGAGTGAAAGATTGGTCACCGAGGTGACATAGACAAGGCAAGAGGTGGGAGGGTTCGTGTCCCCAGACGATTTCAGTCGGCGGTACGCAGAGTTTGTCGCGCCGATAACCACGTTTGTCGCCCGCCGTGTTGAGCGCAACGATGTGGACGATGTCGTTGCCGATGTGTTCTCGATTGCGTGGCGCAAGCACCACGTGGTCACCGACGGTGAAGAACTCCCGTGGCTCTATCGAATCGCGTCGAACGTTATCGCCAACCATCGACGGAAGTCAGCCACGAATGTCCGGCTGATCGCAACTCTCGTGGTTCGTGACCCCGCGCCGTCAGCCGAGACGATTGCCATCGCGGATATGTCACTTGCCGCGGCCTGGGAACAACTACATCCTCGATACCGCGAAGTCCTCGCGCTCACGGCAATTGACGGGCTCAGCGTGAACGAAGCCGCAATTGTCCTCGGAGTTACACCGAACGCCGTCAGTGTGCGGCTCACTCGAGCCCGATCGCGACTGGCCGAAGAACTGTCGAAGCAGAACTGAAAGATTTCCCAATCCAAGGACATAAACAAGACATGAACAACGATGAACTCGACGCCCGCCTTCGCGCGGCAGCACACTCGAATCACTCCACCACTTCCACCGACGTGATCGAACGCGCTGTGGTGTCTCGCCGCCGCCCCCTCCGCGAGTGGCTTGCGACCAGCAGCCCAGCCGCGCGGCGCAACCTTGGTGGCGCAGGCGCTGCTGTTGCGGCGCTCGCGCTCGTCCTGCCTGCGGTGTTCCCAACTCAGGCGCCACTGTTCTCGTTGTCGGCAAATTCACAGAACGCCGCGTCGGGGCTTGCAGCGGATTCACTGGTCGGCGGCGATTCGAAGATGATGATGCCGTATGTCACTTACAACTACATCGCGGGACCCGACCTGTCTACCGAAGGTGGACGTGGTTTGGTTTACCGTTTTGAACTCGACGGTGATGTCCAGCAGCGCGCGCGCGAAATTGCCGATGCTCTCGGCATGGGGGGCGAACTCGCAAAATCTACGTACTTTGACGAGGCGTACCCCACGTGGGTGATGGGACCCGAAGACGGTAGTCGCGAGAACCTGACGGTCACGTGGTCCGGAACGGGGTCATGGTGGTACAACAACCCCGCGGCATACCCCGAACAAAAATGCATTGATCCGGGCCAGCCGGGGGACGTCGTTGGCGACGACCTGACCGAATCGTGTTCTGAATACGAGGCTCCGATCACGGGCAAGAACCCGTCTCAGGCTGATGCGTCCGGTTATGCGCTCAAGTTGTTTACCAGTCTGGGCTACTCCGGAACCAAGGATCAGATAACGGTCTATCGTGACGAATGGGGCACGACAGTTACGGCATCGGAAATGGTCAACGACCAACGCATTGCCCTGGACTGGTCGATGTACTGGGGCGGAAATGGCGAGATTGCCTACATCGGCGGTCAGTCCGCCCGCGCCGTCGAGGCCGGCGAGTTCGCGACCATCTCACCGACCGATGCGGTTGCGCGACTTGCAGACTGGCGTTGGTACGGATCTGCGCCGATGGATGGCGTGCCGTGGATGTCTGCGCGTTCCTACAGCGTCGGGGGCGACGCGATTGTCGGTGAAGAAGCTGACGAGGCGACCGAGCCCGCCATCGACCCCACGGCCGAGCCGACCGCAGAGCCCGACCCGAGCGCGGAACCCGCTCCGGTTCCGACCGAAAGCGTTGACCCCGGTCTCATCCCCGAGCCGCTTCCGACCCTGACGCTGATGGATGTGATTATCTCCAAGGCCGTTCCCCAGATGCTGATGGTGTGGGACAGCAATGGCGGCGCATGGCTGGTTCCGGGCTTCATCATGACGGGTGACGAGGGATGGCCGATCGCGGTGATTTCGCTGATCGAGGGCGTCATCGAACTGCCCGAACCGATGCCGATTGAACCTGCGGTTATCGACTAGTCGACGACGGGAAAAGCAACCGACGCAATCACGCCGCTATCCCGAGAGCGCGGCGCGAGGGATACTGTCGCCCCGCCGAGTTCGGCAAGGTGCTTGACGATAGCCAAACCGAGCCCTGTTCCCTCGCTCGTTGAGTCCGCGCGCCAGAACCGGTCAAATGCACGTTCGCATTGTTCTGGAGTAAGTCCAGATCCCGCGTCGATGACTTCGGCGATGACGGAGGGCCCAGTCTTTCTTACCCGCACGAGAACAGCGGTACCCGAGGGACTGTGGGCGATGGCGTTATCGATGTAGTTGTCGATGATTTGCTCGGGTGCAGACGGAATCGCGCGGGCGAGTGCGGACGCGTCACCGTCAAATGCCATCGTGATGCCACGCTCTTCTGCGAGGGCCCGCCACGATTCGACACGTTCACGGGCCACGTGTCCAACGTCAACGGTTCCGACAGTCGAGGCTCCACCCTCAGCGCGCGCGATGGCCAGCAGACCTTCGACGATCGCGTTGAGGCGTTCGACCTCGGCTTCGGCATCTGCGATTCGTTCACTTGCGACCCCAGCACTCTTCGGCAACGCCTCGCGGGCGCGCTCCAGGCGCAACAATAGCGCGGTGAGCGGCGTTCGAAGTTGGTGAGAGGCGTCGGCGGCAAACGCACGTTGTTGACGAATCAACGAATCCAATTTGTCGGCCATGGCGTTGAATGCTTTTGTCAGAGCGGCGATTTCGGTTGTGCCGTGAGCGTCGGGGAGCCGCGCCGAGAAGTCGCCAGCCGCCAACGCGTTGGTTTGCTTCTCGATTCGACGAAGCGGCCGAACCACCACGCCGGACAGGATCCATGACAAGGCAATGGAAAGAGTGATGGCGGCACCCGCGACCCACCACAAGAACTGCGTTTGTGAGGCGACGGCGCTGTCGATGCCACCGTGCGGGAAGCTCAGTCGAACTGTTCCGTAAATGTTGGAGCCACTGATGATGGGAACCGCGACATAAACAAGGTTGGACTGTAGCGTCTCGGACCAGCGCTCACCGGATGACACATTGCCGACGAGTGCCGCGGAGATTTCGGGCCGATTGGTAAAGTCGTCACCAACCGCCAGGTCCGCAGCGTTGCTCGTCAATACAGCGATGCCCGCCGCGTCCGTGACGATGACCTCGGTCTCTTTCGAATCCGCGTATTTTGTGATGAGGTTCGTGAGCGTGGTTCGCGCAGAATCCAACGGTGCTGGGTCGGAGAGGAAATCCTCGACACGGCCGCCCAGCACGAACGCATCGCGTTCGAATTCAGTGATGACCTTGCGCTGCTCAGTCTTGACGACGTAGTCGTAGGTGATGAAACCCTGCCCGAGTGCAACGGCGCCACTCAATCCAAGGAGTGAGGCGAGAAACAGCTTCCTCATCGCACCGCCTTGAGTGCGAAACCGACGCCGCGGACCGATTCAACCCAATCCGGGTCGCCGAGCTTCTTTCGAATTGACGCGACGTGCGCATCGAGAGTTTTGGTTGTGCCGTACCAGGTTGTCTGCCAAACATCCCGCAAGATGTCTGATCGGCGGAATACGGTCCCCGGCTCGTGGGCCAGGTATTCGAGCAGGTCAAACTCTTTGGGAGTGAAGGCGATGTCTGCACCGTCCAACGAGACGGTCCGCGTCTTCGAGTCGAGAACAAGCGCGCCAACCGTGAAATGTGTGATGGGAGATGATGTGCCCAGCGCACGACGCATCACAGCGTGGATGCGCGCAATCAGTTCTTTGATTCCGAAGGGTTTAACCAAGTAGTCGTCGGCTCCGAGTTCAAGAACGTCGACACGGTCCATCTCGGTTTCGCGCGCGCTCGCGACAATGATCGGAACATGCGAGAAGGCACGAATCTGGCGGCACACCTCGGTGCCGTCGATGTCCGGCAACCCGAGGTCGAGGATGACAGTGCTGATGCCACCGCGCTTCACCTTGGCCACCGCTTCATTTCCGGACACCACGTGATCAACGGTGTAGCCGTTATCGCGGAGCCCATCGAGCAACGCGTCGGCAATCGCGCGGTCGTCTTCGACAAGCAAAATGGTCATGTTATGACTGTGCCATGAATGGCGGGGGGCTGCACGCGCCCACCAATAAAGTGGCGGGAATCTTTGACGTTTCTTGGACAAACCACGTAGCGAGGGTATTCGCACGCTTGCAACACTGAAGACATGAACATCCAGGTACCCCTGCTCCTTATCGGAATCACCGCGACTACCGGTGTCGGTGTGGGAACAATCGCCGCGAACACCGGTGCCATCTCGATCGACGACCTTTCGGCTCTCACTAGTGGGGTAACCGCGGCGTCGGATATCCAGACTCCCGTCGACATCCTGGTGCCCGTGCTTGAAGTGCCCGGCGCCCCCGCACCGACCGCAACATCGGACGGCGAGGCAACTGCCGAGACAACGACCACCGGTACCGCAACGTCCACTGGAAAATCAGGGGGGCACTCGTCAACCAGCCAGGCCGCATCGAATGCGTCATCGACTTCCTCGACCACTCACGCAACGAGCGGCGGTTCTGGTGCCGCATCGGGTGGCGAGCGCGAGGACGACGATGATGACGACGATGATGACGAACGCGAGGACCACGAGGACCACGAGGACCACGAGGACGAAGAAGAGGACGACTAATCATGGCCAACTTCATTGCGCCTAAGGCGCGCGTTCTCACCACAATTGTGACCGTCGTTGCGCTTGCGGGTGGCGTTGCTGCTATGGAAGCGCAGGCTGCTGAAGCGGCGCACCAGGCGGCCGTCGCGGCAGCAAAGATCGCTAAGGCCGAAGCCGAAGCACAGGCAATCGCTGACGCGAAAGCGGCCGCGGAAGCAAAAGCCGCTGCGGATGC
>JBJOQU010000057.1:0-3196 GCA_046049745.1 Actinomycetota bacterium
GGCCCCGAGATTCGTGAGCGATAGCGGCGGCGGCGGTCGGGTGTGCACACGCAGTCCGAATCGGACAATCCGTCTTGCCCGCAGGGGCAAGGGTTGGCAGCAAGAACGAGATGGACGTGAGCGGGGAATCTTGCAACTTGGTGTGCGCGGTGAATGACGATGTCGCCAGATTCCAGGGGCTGGCGCAGTGAATCGATCACTGCGGGTGAGAATTCGGGTGCCTCGTCGAGGAACAACACCCCGCGACTTGCTCGGGAGACGGCACCAGGGCGGATGATGCCGGATCCCCCACCGACAATCGCGACCGTGGTCGCAGTGTGGTGTGGGGCCTCGAACGGTGGCCGAGTTATCAACGACCGGGTGAGAGACACCCGCGACAACGACGCAATCGACGTGACTTCGAGCGATTCCTCTGGAGTGAGGTCGGGAAGAATGTCGACGAGCCGTTCGGCGAGCATGGTCTTTCCGGCACCTGGCGAGCCCAGCATGTACAGGTGGTGCGAACCGGCCGCCGCAACAATCAGCGCCTCGACGATGTCGGGTTGGCCCACGACGTCCGACAGGTCGCGCTCAGTGATTGTGGGCTCGTCGGTTTCGGGTGCGGGCAACGAGTCAACGTCGTCCACGTCGATTTCAGCACCGTGCGCCACCATCGCGTGCCGAACACTTGACACGGCGACGACGGTGATGCCGTCGACGAGCTCGGCTTCTGCACGGTTTCCAGACGGAACCATGACTCGACGCACCCCCGCGTCGCGTGCCGCCACGACGGCGGGCAAGACCCCAGATACGGGTCGAAGGCGCCCGTCTAACGCCAACTCGCCGAGATGGACGGTGGCGGCGACGGAGTCGGCTGGAACTGCGCCCGTACCCGCGAGAATGGCCATCGCAATTCCCAGGTCGAACAGGCTCCCCTGTTTGGGAAGCGACGCTGGAGAAAGGTTCACCGTCACGCGGGTTGGCGGCATCGTGCACCCCGAATTGGTGATGGCGCTTCGGACGCGATCCTTCGCTTCGCCCAACGACGCATCGGGCAGACCGATCAGCACCAAGGCGGGAAGGCCGGACGCGATGTCGACCTCGATGTCGACGATCGTGCCAGTCAAGCCCATGAGCGCAATGGACCGTGTTCGGCCAATGGTCATCCGATCACACCCACGCGGTGGTCGAGCGAATCGATCCTCTCTCCGTCACCGACGATTCCGATTCCGTCGATGCGAATGTTCCCAGCACCGTTGTCGTATGACCGGCACCATTCACCGGCAAGCAGTCGTAGTCGCGAGAATTTGGCGGGCGTGATGGCCTCGAGCGGGTGGCCGTATCGAAGATTACGGCGAGTCTTGACCTCAACGAAAGCCGTGAATCCTCCGCGACGAACAATGAGGTCGATTTCGCCGCGAGCACAGCGCCAACCGCGATCAATGATCTCGTATCCCTCGGTGATGAGGTACTCGGCAGCGATGCTTTCGCCCCAACGCCCGAGTTCGTCTTTGTGTGCCATGCCGACAACTATCGGCAATTGCGACGCCCGCTATCGCGACATCATGGCAATCGGTGCAGAACGCACACGTTCACGGATGTGTGGACGGCTACGCGTCGCCGATGGCGAGGTCACGCGGCAACTTCAGTTCCTTCTTGCCGGTCTCTTCGATGTTGACGTCCTTGAACGTCATAATCTTCACCGACTTGACGAAACGGTCTGCGCGGTAAACATCCCACACCCACACGTCTGTCAGCGTCAACTCGAAATAGAAATCCTTGCCTGACTCTTTGACGACCTGTTGGACATCGTTCGCGAGGTAAAAGCGACGCTCCGTTTCAACGACGTACGAGAACTGACCAACAATGTCCTTATATTCCCGAAACAGGTTCAGTTCGGCATCGCGGTCGTATGCGTCGAGGTCGTCGTCATTCATCGTCGTCAGTCTATTCCGCAGAGGCGTCGGGCGAAACCGAGCGCAACCAGGTTGTGCGGTGGAAAGGAGTGGCGCCGTGTGCTCGAATCGCATCGAAATGGCCTTCGCTGCCATAACCCTTGTTCGATGCCCATCCGTAAGAGTCGTCGTCGCCCGCGGCGGCAATCATCAGGTCGTCGCGATAGACCTTCGCACACACCGACGCGGCGGCAACGACGGCACAATCGCGGTCAGCCTTTGCGCGGACCCGAACGTCGATCGGCGGCAGCAGGCCGCCCTTGAGCCAGTTGTGTGTTCCGTCCAACAACACCACTCCACCCGTGAGGTCGTGACCAGCGATGGCGAGTTTCGCGAACGCTCGCTCGCCCGCTCGCGTCAAGGCCGCGACGATTCCGAACTCGTCGATTTCGGCAGCTGTTGCCTCGCCCATCTCGACCGCATCGACCCATTCGCGAACAGGGTCAACGAGCGCATCGCGCCGCTTTGCCGAGATGAGCTTCGAGTCACGCAAGCCTGCCGGAAAATCCGAAACGGCACGAATGAGCGAAACCCCAACTACAACTGGGCCGGCAATGGCGCCGCGTCCGACCTCGTCCACACCGACAACGATTGTTGCTCCAGCCGCGAACAACTCGCGTTCGACGTCAAGCGTCGGATCAACGGGCATTCGAGAAGTGGTCGGTGTAGTTGTCCAACCATGTCCAGCGCGAGAACGGCCACGAGATCACAATCGCACGGCCGACGACCTTCTCTACGGGGACGAAACCCTTGCCCGGCTGGTCCTGGTTGTAGCGCGAGTCGGCGGAGTTGTACCGGTTGTCTCCCATGACCCACAGCTTGCCTTCTGGGACGGTGACGTCGAAGTCCATTCCGCTCGACGCGGAGTCAGACGACGGCAATTTGAGGTATGGCTCGTCGACTGGTTCGCCGTTGACCTCGATGAGCCCCTGAGGCGAACAGCACACGACGTGGTCGCCGGGAAGCCCAATCAAACGCTTGACGAGGTGTTCCTCGGAATCCGAACCGCCAAGGCCGACGACGGTGAAAATCGTGTCAATCGCCTGCGTGAAGATGTCGGGGTCAGATTTCGGCGCCATTGACAGCCACCCGCCTGGGTCACCGAAGACAACAACATCACCGCGTTCGAGCGGGAAAACATCGGGAACAAGTTCATTGACGATGATGCGGTCGTTAATGAGGAGAGTGTCCTCCATCGATGCAGAGGGAATGTAGAACGACCGAAACAGGAACGTCTTGATCAAGAACGAAATGATCAGCGC
>JBJOQU010000058.1:0-2850 GCA_046049745.1 Actinomycetota bacterium
GCCGACTTCTTCAACAAAAGTCATACGACCACTCGTATCCGCACTGCTGGCGTTGCCGCAACCCGCTCATTTACAAGGCGGTGTCGTCCTGGTTTGTTCGGGTTCCCGAGTTCCGTGACCGTATGGGCGAACTGAACCAGGAAATCAACTGGGTCCCCGACAACGTCAAGGACGGGCAGTTCGGCAAGTGGGTCGCCGGTGCGCGCGACTGGTCGATTTCGCGCAACCGTTACTGGGGTTCGCCGATTCCCGTGTGGAAGAGCGATAACCCGGAATACCCGCGCATTGATGTTTACGGTTCGCTGGACGAACTCGAGGCGGACTTTGGGGTTCGACCGACGGATTTGCACCGACCGATGATCGACGAATTGACGCGTCCGAACCCGGATGACCCGACCGGTCAGTCCACGATGCGCCGAATCACCGACGTTCTCGATGTGTGGTTCGATTCGGGTTCGATGCCGTTCGCCCAGGTGCACTATCCGTTTGAGAACCGCGAGTGGTTCGACACACACAACCCCGCCGACTTCATCGTCGAATACATCGGCCAGACGCGTGGCTGGTTCTACACGCTGCACGTACTGTCGACCGCGTTGTTCGACCGCCCGGCCTTCACGAATGTCATCTCGCACGGAATCGTGTTAGGCAACGACGGCCAGAAAATGTCCAAGTCATTGCGCAACTACCCGGACGTGTCCGAGGTGTTCGAGCGCGACGGTGCCGACGCGATGCGGTGGTTCCTCATGTCGTCATCCGTCATTCGCGGTGGCAACCTCGTGGTTACCGAAGAGGGAATCCGCGAGGCCGTGCGCCAATTCCTGTTGCCGCTGTGGTCGACGTACTACTTCTTCACGCTGTACGCCGGCGACATCGAGCCGACGCGCCGCACCGATTCGACGAACGTTCTTGACCGTTACTTGCTGGCGAAAACGCGCGAATTGATCGAAGGAGTCACCGCAGATCTGGACGCGCTCGACAGCCCGATGGCCGCAGCGAAGATTCGTGACTTCGCTGATGTGTTGACGAACTGGTACGTCCGTCGCTCGCGCGAGCGTTTCTGGGATGGCACCGACGCCGACGCCGTCGACACTCTGTATACGGTCCTCGAGACGGTGTGCCGGGTCGCGGCGCCTCTCGCACCTCTCGTAACCGAAGAGGTGTGGCGAGGACTGACTGGCGGCGAGAGCGTCCACCTGACGGACTGGCCAGACGCCAACGAATTCCCCGCTGACCGCGATTTGGTCATGGCTATGGACCGGGTCCGTGAAGTTGCCTCGGCCGGTCTTGCACTGCGCAAGGCCCAGGGGCTTCGTGTTCGACTTCCGCTCGCCAACCTGACGGTCGTCGTTCCGGCGATGCCGACGATTCCCGAATTGACGGACATCTTGCGCGAAGAACTCAACGTCAAGACTGTTTCTGTTGTTGAACTTCGCGAAGAGTCAGTCGGCGATTACGGCATCACGCGTCGCCTTTCGGTCAACTCGCGCGCACTTGGCCCTCGAATTGGCGGCCAGGTTCAGCAGGTCATCGCGGCGACCAAAGCAGGGGACTGGTCTGTTGTTGACGGAGTCGTCACCGCGGGCGGAATCGCCCTTGAAGAAGGTGAATACGACCTCGTGCTCGACGTGGCCGACACCGCTGTCGCCGTCGCTTTCCTTGGCAACGCCGGGTTTGTCGTCCTCGACACGGTCGTCACACCGGAACTCGAGGCCGAAGGTCTTGCTCGAGACGTCGTTCGAGCCGTTCAGCAGGCGCGCAAGGACGCCGGACTGGACGTGTCCGACCGCATTCGTCTCGAAATCGTGGGTGACGGAGTTGCCGTTCTTGCGATGCGTGAACACCAGGACCTCATCGCCGGTGAAACGCTCGCAGTTGAGTTGGAACTCGTCGACGGTCACGGCGGAAACGTCGAGGTGGGCACGGGATCGACGATTCGTGTCGGAGTGTCAAAGGCATGACCGACTTTCGCGCCGAAGCCGACAAGATTTTCGCGTCTCTTCTTGCCCGCATCGGCGAGGGGAATCCTCAGCCGCGACTGGACGCGACGCGCATGGCGGTCGACTATCTCGGCAACCCGCAGCAGATGTATTCGGTCATCACGATTACCGGCACTAACGGAAAGACCTCAACCGCGCGCATGATCGAATCGCTCTTGCGCGCTCACGGATTGCGCGTCGGGTTGATGACCAGCCCGCACCTGAACCGCGTCAACGAGCGAATCGTCATCGACGGGGAGCCCATCAGTGACGAGCGCTTCGTCGAGAATTGGCGAGATGTCGAGTTCCAGATCGGGATGGCCGACAATGACCTCGTCGAACAGGGTAAAGAGCCTCTGACATATTTCGAGGCACTGACCGTTCTTGCGTTGGCTGCTTTCGCCGACGCCCCTGTTGACATCGCGGTGCTCGAAGTTGGAATGGGCGGCGAGTGGGACTCGACCAATGTCGCCGATGCCGACGTTGCCGTGTTCACGCCGATTGACATCGATCACGCGGAACGACTCGGCAACACCGTCACCGAAATTGCCCGCACCAAGGCGGGAATCATCAAGCCGGGCTCGATTGTGGTCACGTCGGGGCAGTCGCCGGATGCGCTGGCCGAAATCATCACCGCCGCCGAAAGGAACGAGTCGGACATCGTGTCCGAGGGCGACGGGTTCGAACTGTTGTCCTCCACGTCAGCCGTCGGCGGACAGGTCATCCGTGTCCGCGGTCGTGCGGCGACTTACGACGACGTTCCGTTGACGCTGCACGGCGAGCACCAGGCGCACAACGCTGCCCTGGCGATCGCTGCGGTTGAATCGCTCCTGGGCGATGGGACGCGGCCGATCACGACTGAAGTGCTGGCGGA
>JBJOQU010000059.1:0-5572 GCA_046049745.1 Actinomycetota bacterium
CAGTCCGGTGTGTATGCAGGAACCCTCGACGTCGGGGGAGAGCGCTACTTCGCAGGAATCTCGGTTGGTCTCAACCCAACATTCGACGACGTCGAACGACTTCAGGTCGAGGCTCACGCACTTGACGCCGATTTCGACGCCTACGGCAAGATCGCCACCATCGCTTTCACGCACCGACTGCGCGATTCCCTCCCGTTCACCACGGTGGAAGAACTGATGGCGGCAATGGGTAAGGACATCGAGGGCATTCGCCACCTGATTTCACAAGGCGAGATCACCCTCTAGACCTATGTGTGCGCAAATGTTGTCCACTTGCACATTTGCGCATAGAGTACTCGTGTGAGCAATTCTGAGTCGGACCTCGTGCGCCGCGCCGCGCGACTGTATTACGACGACAACAAGACGCAAGACGAGATCGGCGAACTTCTCAACATCACGAGATGGAAGGTCGGCCGTCTGCTGTCGCTGGCGCGAGAAGTGGGAATCGTCTCAATCACCATCGCTGACACCGTGACACCAGGTGAACGTGCGACCGAGGGAATAATCCCGACCGAGCGGTCGCGGGCTCGTGGAGTGACGGATGCGGCGTCACTGCGCGCATTCGTTGCAAACCTTCCGTCGGTCGACGCAATTGGTCTCGAAGCCCGCGCTGCGACTCTGGCGACTCGGTCGATCAAAAACGAATCGAAGCGCGCCGCACTCGACACCATCATTCGCCTGGTCGACCTGACGACACTTGAAGGTGCTGACACTCCCGGCAAGGTGAGGTCGCTTGTCGCAAAGGCGCTCGTTCCCGACGCCAGTGACCCAACGACACCGCGAGTCGCCGCCGTGTGCGTGTATCCCGACATGGTGGAACACGCCGTTCGCGCGTTGGGTGCGAACCTCGGGGATGGTGAAACGGGCATCTCGGTGGCTTCGGTGGCGACGGCGTTCCCCAGTGGGCGTTCGTCCATCGAGATCAAGTTGGCCGACACCCGATTCGCCGTCGAAAACGGCGCGACTGAAATCGACATGGTCATCGACCGTGGGGCGTTCCTCTCGGGGGATCTCGAAACCGTGTTCAACCAAATCGTGCTTGTTCGCGAAGCCTGCACGCGCGCTGACGGTACGCATGCTCACCTCAAGGTGATTTTGGAAACCGGCGAACTGCGCACCTACGACAACATCAAACGTGCGTCCTGGTTGGCGATTCTTGCAGGCGCCGACTTCATCAAAACCTCGACCGGCAAGGTTCAACCTGCTGCAACACTTCCCACAACGGTCTTGATGCTCGAGGTCGTTCGTGATTGGTTCCATTTGACCGGCGAGCGCATTGGTGTCAAGCCTGCTGGCGGAATTCGCCAGTCAAAGGATGCAATTCGCTATCTCGTCGCGGTGGCTGAAGTAGCGGGCGAGGAATGGTTGACTCCACACCTGTTCCGTTTCGGCGCGTCCAGCCTGCTTAATGACGTGCTGTTGCAACGCCAGAAGATGACCACCGGCCGTTACAGCGGCCCCGATTACGTGACTGTGGACTAGGAGTCCCCATGAGTTTCCTTGAATACGCACCGGCGCCGGAGTCGACGTCGATTCTGTCCCTCAGAAAGTCGTACGGACTGTTCATCAACGGCGAATGGGTGGATGGTGGTGACTCGTCGTACACGACCATTTCACCGGCGACCGAGAAGCCGATCGCTGAAATCGCCCATGCGTCGGTGAAGGACGTTGATCGTGCCGTCGCCGCTGCCCGCAAGGCATACGACACGGTGTGGTCTCGCATGAGTGGATCCGACCGCGGGAAGTACTTGTTCCGAATTGCACGTCTGATTCAAGAGCGCGCCCGCGAACTCGCTGTCGCCGAGACGCTGGACAACGGGAAGCCAATCCGTGAGACACGCGACGTCGACATTCCACTCGTTGCTGCGTGGTTCTTCCACTACGCCGGGTGGGCGGACAAGCTCGAATGGGCTGGTCTCGGCCAAAACCCCAAGTCGTTGGGCGTCGCGGGTCAGATAATCCCGTGGAACTTCCCGTTGCTGATGTTGGCGTGGAAGGTCGCGCCTGCTCTTGCGGCCGGAAACACGGTCGTCCTCAAGCCGGCAGAGACCACCCCGCTGACTGCACTGTTATTCGCCGACATCTGCCAACAGGCCGGACTTCCGGCCGGGGTGGTCAACATCATCCCTGGACGCGGCGAGGTCGCTGGAGCGGCGCTCGTGGAGCACTCTGACATCAACAAGATTGCCTTCACGGGTTCCACTGCCGTCGGTCGCCACATCGCGCGCACTATCGCGGGGACGGACAAGAAGCTCACGCTGGAACTTGGTGGCAAAGGCGCGAACATCGTGTTCGATGATGCCGCGGTTGACGAAGCAGTCGAGGGAATCGTTCGCGGAATCTTCTTCAACCAAGGGCACGTCTGCTGCGCTGGTTCACGCCTTCTCGTTCAAGAGAACGTCCACGACGAGATTGTCGAGAAGTTGACGCGTCGACTGGGAACCCTGCGACTGGGCGACCCGTTGGACAAGAACACTGATATCGGAGCCATCAACTCGAAAGAGCAGCTTGATCGCATCACAGCACTGGCGAACACGGGCGAGAGCGAAGGCGCCGAGCGCTGGACTCTGGACTGCGAGGTTCCCACGAGCGGCTTCTGGTTCCGTCCGACGGTGTTCACGAACGTTGCGACGAGCAACACGATTGCACGCGACGAGATCTTTGGACCGGTTCTGTCTGTGTTGACGTTCCGCACGGCGGAAGAAGCCGTCACCAAGGCGAACAACACTCCGTACGGCCTGTCGGCAGGAATCTGGACGCAGAACGCCAGTCGCATGCTGCGCGTTGCAGACGAACTGCGCGCAGGAGTCATTTGGGCGAACACGTTCAATCAATTCGACCCCACCAGCCCATTCGGTGGCTACAAAGAGTCGGGATACGGCCGCGAGGGCGGTCGGCACGGGCTCACCGCTTACCTCTCGAACGGAGACGCACGATGAGCCGCCTGCCCGTCGCCAAGACCTACAAGCTCTTCATCGGAGGAGCGTTCCCGCGCAGCGAGTCCGGTCGCGTGTACGACGTCACCAGTCCATCGGGGGAGTTCATTGCGAACGCGTCGAAGGCTAGCCGCAAGGACGCCCGCGATGCTGTCGTTGCCGCACGCGGTGCCGTCGCAAAATGGTCGGGTGCCACCGCGTACAACCGTGGACAAGTGATGTACCGCATCGCCGAGATGCTCGAAGGCCGTGCTGCCCAGTTCGTCGACGAGATTCAGAAGTCGACGGGTACGTCGTCCAAGGACGCTACCGCTGAGGTCAACGCAGCGATTGATTTGCTCGTTTGGTATGCGGGGTGGACCGACAAGTACGCCCAGGTCGTTGGCGGTGCAAACCCCGTCGCCGGACCCTTCTTCAATCTGTCCGTTCCTGAACCCTCCGGTGTCGCGTTCCTTGTCGCGACCCAGTCGGGTTCAACGCTTCTCGGACTTGTCGCCTCGATTGCCCCCGCGCTCGTGACCGGCAACACGGTCGTCGTTTTGGCAAGTGAGTCCTCGCCGTGTGCGGCGATGTCGTTTGCGGAGGTCGTTGCGACGAGTGACGTCCCTGGTGGAGTTGTGAACATCCTCACCGGGTCACCCGCCGAGATCGCGCCGTGGATGGCGAGCCATCAGGACATCAACTCGCTCGATCTCAGTGGTGCAGATTCGGAACTCGCCATCGCATGTGAACGTGACGCTGCCGAGACGCTGAAGCGTGTCATTCGCCCCGGTCAATTCAGTGCGACGGAAGGCTCTGTCGATCGGATCGGCGCGTTTGTCGAGACGAAGACCGTCTGGCACACCAAGTCGCTTTCCTAGAGAGGGAAGCGACGTCTGATTTCGTCGAGCGAGTAGAAACGTCCCGTTTCTTCGACCTCGTGCACAAGACTGACAAGCGTTCGATTGATGGGTGTCGAAATTCCTGCGCGGACACCCGCTGCGACGACGGCACCAGCCAGGAAGTCGATTTCTGTCTGCCGTCCACGCGCGATGCTCTGATGTGTTGACGCGTAATTCGGCGTCGCACCCATCTTGGCGACGATCGCGGTGGGGACACGCAAGGCCCACGACCACGGGCCGCTGGCCAGAATTCGTGCACGAAGTCCATTGATCGGCCCGATTCGGGGGAATCGCCCATCGGCTTCAGCGAGATGCACACGTGCTGCCTCGCGCATCGCGCGCGTCACAATCTCGCGCGTCCACGGGTTTGCGATAGTTTCCTGCACGCTGAAACCGGTGATGGCAGGGAGGGCGTTGAGTTCGTTGACAAGCAATTTTGACCACGACGCGTTGTCGATGTCGCGCGACACGAGAAGTTGAATGGACGGGCCAATGATGGTGCGAGCGGTGTCGACCGCTTTGACGTCCCCGCCGACGACCAGCGGTGCCGCGTAGGTGACGTCGACACGACCAGGTTCCGCGATGTTCGCGCCAAACATTGCCAGACCCAGTGCGATTGGGTTCTTGGGGGCTGCGCGTCGAGCCTCGGCAAGAGCGCCGATGCCATTGGCGACAACAAGAATCGGCGTCGAGGTCTGCAGTGAGGCCGATTGAATTGCGGAAAACACTTCGTGTGCCTTCACCGCAACAATGACGGCGTCAAACTTTTCAAGAGGCAACTTCGCGAGTGCGTGCACCTTGATCTTGTGCCCGCCGAGTGCGCCGGTCACGCTGATTCCGCGCGCCTTGACCGCACGGCCGTGATCGCCGCGAACGACAGCGGTTACAGAGTGGCGCGGTTCGATAGACGTCAACAAGGTGGCGCCGACTGCGCCCAGACCGATGATTGCGACTCTCACCCCTCCACGATAGGGCTGATAGCCTCGCAGAGTGGTGAGCGGAATCATTGTTGTCGACAAACCGCAGGGGCCGTCGAGCCATTCCGTGGTTGGTATGGCGCGCCGTGCGCTGGGTACTCGCAAGATCGGGCATGCGGGAACGCTCGATCCGATGGCGACCGGAGTTCTCGTTTTGGGCGTGAATTCGTCGACGCGGCTGCTGACCTATTTGGTCGGCGAGGACAAAACGTACGAGGCAACGATTCGACTTGGTTCGACAACCGTGACCGACGACGCCGAGGGCGACGTTCTGACCGTCGCCGATTCCGACGTAATCGCCGCGGTGACGGCCGCCGCAATCGGAAGCGGGATTGCTGATTTGACGGGCGACATTGAGCAGCGGCCTTCTGCCGTATCGGCAATCAAGGTGGACGGTCAGCGCGCATATGATCGCGTTCGAGCCGGCGAGGACGTTGTGCTCGCTGCCCGCGCCGTGCGCGTCGATCGGTTCGATGTGTTGGACACGCGTCGCACCCCAGATTTCATTGACGTTGATGTCGTCGTTGACTGCACGTCGGGGACGTACATCCGCGCCTTGGCACGCGACCTCGGTGCTGCGCTCGGCGTCGGTGGACATCTCACGGCACTTCGACGAACCTGTGTCGGCGCATTCACGCTTGACCAGTCAGTGACGCCAGACGACATCTCCGAATCGGGCGTTATCCCCGCCGCGGAAGTTGCCGGCTCATTGTTCCCGTCGTGGGAGTTGAGCACCGAC
>JBJOQU010000060.1:0-2691 GCA_046049745.1 Actinomycetota bacterium
GACCACGTCATCTCGGGTTCGGTGCCGCTGCGGACCTCGTATCCCGTGCGCTCGGTGAATTCCTTGTGTGCTCGCATCAACAGACCGCGTGAATCAGTCTCGAGGGGGCGACCGCCGACCCCGGCAAAGTGCGGGGGCTCGTACGCACGGCACAGAACGCGCGCAATCGAGGTGTCCCACGGCAAGACAACGAAAGTTTCGGGGTCGGGCAAGGCGATCATTTCGCGAGCGCCGATTCCACCACCGATCAATTCACCGGCACGGTCCGACTGCAGGTCGGCCACCGCGGTGCGGTGCAACGCGATTCCCTTTTCCAGGTTCCGCTTGATGTGGTGCGCCGGCACCATCTTGGCGACGACCTTGGATCCGATGGTCGGAAGCATGTAATAGATGAACTCGACGCCCGCGGCGGCGATTTTTTGTTCGAGGTCCTTCACAACCTCCGGTCGCATGTTTGCGGCCTGGTGCTTGTGGAAGGCGTCGTTGTCGGTGAGCGCGCTCACCACGATGTCGTGTGCCATGGTTCGGACTCCTTTGTCCTCGGTGGATGGTTTGGTTTCAGTCTTTGACGAGGATCGCCTGAAGAGGGCATACGTCGGCCGCCTCTTCGACGTCGTTTCGCAATGATTCGTCCGCGAACTCCTCGTACTGCAGGATTCCCTGCTCGTCGAGGCGGAAGATAGTCGGCGCCGAGAAGGTGCACTGGCCGTGGTTGTCGCACTTGGCGCGATCTACATATACCTGCATTGTTCTTTCTCCTGTTTGGTGGGTTTAGCGCTTGTCGAACGCGAGAGGAAGTTTGACGGGACCCGTGTTGCCCGAGTCGGGAAGCCACTCGTCCTCGCCGTTGATACGGAGATTCGTCATGCGTTGTGACAAGACTTTGAGTGCGATGGTCATGTCGGCGCGGGCGACGAAATGACCGAGGCAGTGGTGCATTCCACCGCCAAAGCCGTAGTGCGGGGCGCGCTCGGCGGTGATGTCGATTTCCGGGTTCGGGTACGCCTCGGGGTCAGTTCCACTGACTTGGGTGAAGAAGTGAACGGTGGTTCCCGCGTCAACGCGCAAGTCCTCATATTCAAAATCGACAACGGCCTCACGCGTGACCCACGTCGTCGTCGGGTTGGTGCGCATCACTTCTTCGACGGCGTTGCGCGCGAGGTCAGGGTTCGCGGCGAGCAGTTCCCACTGGTCGAGGTTGTGCAGGTAAGACATGACCCCCAGCCCAAGTTGGTTTCGTGTCGTGTCCATCCCGCCGAAAATCAGGAGGCACAGGGCATTGCGAAGTTCTGAGTCGCTGAGAGAGTCGCCGTCGGCGTTTGCCTGGACGAGTTTCGTGACGAGGTCGTCTCCCGGATTCGCCTGTCGATCGGCGATGAGGTTCTCGGCATATCCGTACAGTTCCTGCAGAGCGTCCTCGACGACTCCAAGATCCTGTTTGAGAGTCACGCCGAGTGCGAGGCCAATCGTTGACGCGAGCCTGGCGATGGTCGGCCACTCGGTTTCGGGAATACCGAGCAAGATGCACAACACGCGAGTGGCATACGGCTCAGCGAAATCGTTCACGTACTCGAATTCGCCCTTGTCGATGACGTTGTCGACCAGTTCAATCGCGAGATCTTCGAACCGCGGCAGATACGGCTCGATGTGCCTGAGGGAGAATGCGGGGTTGAGCAGACGGCGGATTCGGTGATGGTCGTCGCCTTCGAGGACGAGAAGGCACTTTGTCCACCAGTCGTAGAACAGACCTGAGTGGACACCGTTGTGGTCTGGCCACTTTCCGCTTCCCTGGGAAAGGCGCGGATCCTTCAGAAGCTTCGATACGTATTCATATCGCAGCACCGCATAGCCGTAATTGGTCTTGGCATACCAGTGCTGTGAACGCGCGTTGCGAACCGCTTCGGAGTGCATCGCGAAAGCGGGATCCGAAATGTCCAGGTAGGGAACCGCGATGTCTGTTGACATTTCTACTGAACCTCGTCGTTCGGGGGCGCTGGCCCGGTTGTGTTGTGTGGTCAGGATACTACGCTCAGTTTCTAAATCCTGCAATAGTGAAGTTTTTACCACACTCCGCAAACTTCACCTACGACACGCCAGCCATAATCTCGCGATAAATCATCTATCAATGAAGCAATAAACGCGCTATCGTTTCACCAGCACAACGAGGTGCAATCCAACGGGCAACCCGCGGACCGGCCTCATCACCGTAATGAAAGGTCAACATGTCTAACAAAGGACATTCGGATTCCGCGCAGCTCAGCGCGTTGGGATACGAAAGCAACTACCACCGGTCAATGTCGGTGTGGAGTGCACTCGCACTCGGCTTCACCTACCTCTCTCCGCTCGTCGCGATTTACGCGCTGTTCGGACTCGGACTCGCAACCGCCGGCCCTGCTGCCATCTGGTGGATCGTCATCGTCGGCGCGGGCCAGTTGCTCGTAGCCCTCGTCATGGGTGAAGTGGTTTCCCAGTTCCCCATCGCCGGAGGCATCTATCCGTGGATGCGTCGACTTGCAGGAAAGAAGACCGCGTGGATGACCGCGTGGGTTTACGTCTGGGCAATGCTCGTCACGATCATGTCGGTAGCAGAATTCGGTGCACGGTCATCATCATGACGACAAACCTGGGAACGAAGGACATCACGGGTGGCCCCGTCGGCTTCACACTGGAAGGCAACGCCGACCAGTCGTA
>JBJOQU010000061.1:0-10170 GCA_046049745.1 Actinomycetota bacterium
CCCCCACTGTTTTGTTTGTTTGTGTCCACAACGCAGGCCGTTCGCAAATGGCGGCGGGCTGGCTTCAGCACCTGGCGGGCGACCGCGTTCAGGTTCTCTCCGCAGGATCTGCCCCAGCGGACAGCATCAACCCCGTTGCAGTCGAGGCAATGCGCGAGGTTGGCATCGATATCGCGGGAAACCAGCCCAAGGTCCTCACGACCGAGGCCGTCAAGGAAAGCGATGTCGTCATCACCATGGGATGCGGTGACACTTGCCCGTTCTTCCCCGGGAAGCGATACGAGGACTGGGTTCTCGAAGACCCAGCTGGTCAAGGCATCGAATCTGTTCGCCCGATTCGTGACGAGATCAAGTCGCGCGTCGAAGCACTCCTCGCTGAAATTCTGTAACGGTTTCGGCTAGCATCTGACCATGCGCCGAACAATTTCTTTCGCCACCGTCGTCCTTGCGGCAATGACTGTTATTTCCGCCCCAACGGCCGCCTCAGCCTCGAGCGGAACCGTCGCGCCCGGCGCAACGGTGAGCGCAACTGCGTGGGAACGCGAAATCACAGGCTTTGCCTACAACGGCACAGTGCTTCCGCTCCCCGACGGAACTTTCGACGAATACGTTTACCGCGTGCACTCTGGAGGATCCTCGGTCGACGTCCAGGGCGTTGCCGGATACGAAGGACTGACGGAAGCAGAACAAGAAGCCTGGTACGAAGAGGCCGGCCTTGCCCCCTATGACTTCTCGTGGGGCGCTTTCTTCTGCTTAGCGGACACCATCGCCGACCCAACCGACGGGACTCAATCCGACGCAGGCATCGTCTTGAATGAGATGAAGTACGTGTCAGCCGATGTCGTCCTCCCGAACGCCGGACGTCAATACATGACTGATTATGTTGACGATTTCTACACGCCGCTCAACAATGGCAGCATCTTTGACGTCGACGACTTCGACTCATCCCTCCGAACGACAGTCGGGTACACGACGATGTCCTACGGATTAATGAATTTCTCCGCAAGTTACGCAGACTTTTCATGCACCACCGATTCATCGCTCGTGTATGGAACCGTGCTGAACACGGCGGACGTCGCCGATCCCCAGACCGAGCGCAGCTTCGTCGTACCCTCCACGCTCACTGTTTTCACATCGGACGGTGACCTCATCCACGTTGACTCTCATGGCGTGTACCTGGGAGTAACAGGACAGCAAAACGTTGTTGAGTTCAACGCAGCCCTGTGGGGAATGACCCGTGTCGACGCCGAGTTAGCAGCGACGGGACCGACGGACGAACTTGCGCTTCTCGCCACCGTCGGCGCCGCAATTGTCGGCGTGGGTGTCGTTCTCGTCCGACGCCGTCGGAGCTAGGCAGACTCTTCACGCCCAGTCGCGCGTGGGAAGAACGGGCGAACGATTCCACCCATCTTTTCCACGACGCGGACAACTTGGTGGCTATAGCCATATTCGTTGTCGTACCAGACGTACACAACGGCGTGGTTTCCGCTGGTAATGGTCGCCAGGCCGTCCACGATTCCTGCCCTGCGCGAACCGAGGAAATCAGTTGAGACAACTTCGGCTGATTCGATGTAATCAATTTGGTGGCGGAACTTCGAGTTGAGCGCCATCTCCCGCAGATATCCGTTCAGTTCGCCCTTCGTGACATCGCGGTCAAGAGTCAGATTGAGAATTGCCATCGACACGTCGGGCGTTGGAACGCGAATCGCGTTGCCCGTCAATTTGCCCGCCAATTCGGGCAACGCCTTGGCGACCGCACTCGCCGCGCCAGTTTCCGAGATCACCATGTTGAGCACTGCGGAACGTCCTCGGCGGTCACCGCTGTGGAAATTGTCGATGAGGTTCTGGTCGTTTGTGAACGAGTGCACTGTTTCGACGTGTCCATAACTGACACCGAATTCGTCATTGATCACCTTGAGGACTGGTGTGATTGCGTTGGTGGTGCAGGATGCCGCTGTCACAATCTGGTCGTCATCAGTAATTGATTGTTGGTTGATTCCGTAAACGATGTTCTTGAGTGCGCCTTTACCCGGAGCGGTCAGCAGGACACGCGAAACCCCGTGGGACTGAAGGTGCTGAGACAGCCCCGCTTCATCTCGCCACTTTCCCGTGTTGTCGACGACGATGGCGTTGTCAATCCCATACGCCGAGTAGTCAATCGACGAAGGGTCGTTCGCGTAAATCACCTGGATTGCAGTCCCGTTGGCGACGATGAGGTTCCGAGATTCATCGACAGTGATCGATCCGTTGAATGGGCCATGAACAGAATCCCGTCGAAGCAGACTCGCGCGTTTGACCAGATCCGTGTCCCCGCCTTTGCGAACGACGATTGCGCGGAGTCGAAGTCCCTGAACATCCGACGCCCGGGCTAGCAGGATTCGAGCGACCAGTCGGCCGATGCGCCCGAACCCGTAGAGGATGACGTCACGGCCATCCCCCTGCCCACTTGGGCGCTTATTGGCAATTTCGGAAAGTTCAGTCGATACCCAGGCCGTCAGATCCACCGCACCGCTCTCACGAAAACGGGCGTGCAAGCGCGCAACGTCAATCGATGCGGGTCCAGGGTTGAGTTCCGTCAACGCGGCAAGCATGTGGGCCGTATCCGTGATCGGCAATTCGGCGCCTTCGACGTGACGCGCGAAGCGATGAATGCGAACAATGTCGATGGGCGAGATGTTGAGCAGGCTGCGTCCATGAACCGAGAGAACGACTCCGTGCTCACGGTAGAGGCGACCAATCACGGGCACGAGCCCTTCGGCAATCGCCTCTTTCGAGGACCAGTCAACGGACTCGGAGTCATGTGGTGTGTTCGACATCGAACGTCCTTTCGCAACGTTGCCCCTCCAGCGTATTCGCGCATCGTTAGGGAACGAATAAACACGCTGTGAGTTTCTCAGCACACTCATAAAAATGCGCGTTACCGTAAAGAATGCGTAAAACCATTGCGACTATTGCCCTGTCCACACTGATGGCCTTCGGATTGAGCGGTTGTATTTCAGGCATCAGCAGCTACCCCAGCGCCGAACAGTCAACCGAATTCGGCATGAACGACATCATGTTCGCCCAAATGATGATTCCCCACCACGAGCAGGCCGTCGAATTGGCGACCATCGCGGAGACCAACACGTCGAACCCGGAGATCCTTGACCTCGCGTCACGAATCAAAAATGCACAACAACCCGAAATCGATCTGATGAAGGCGTGGTTGGACACGTCAGGCAGTGGCATGGACATGGGGCACAACATGAACATGCCCGGAATTGTGTCGGACGAGGATATGGCCGCTATCCGCGCCGCTCGTGACACAGAGTTTGACGCGCTCTTTCTCACGCACATGATTGCCCACCACAAAGGTGCAATTGACATGGTCAACGACCTGCTTTCCGACACAACCAACGCAGAAGCCAAGGCGCTCGGCCAGGCGATCATCACGGCACAGACCGCTGAAATCTCTGAAATGACAGCGCTGCTCGCCGAATAGCTCCGTCCGGATAGACTGGAACCACTGCACTCGAGATTGTTCGATGTGCGCGTCGAATAACGCATCCCTCACCGGCCATTTCGGTTGACATCTTTTCTTCGGCGATTGACTGTGCCAACCGGCATGCTCGCCCACCCGAATGCCCCGCACGTCCGTGCCTGCGTTCACCATTCAGAAACTGGTAAATCCTGTGACTACACCTACATTCGGCACGCTTGGCGTGCCTTCCGCTCTCGTCGCCGCGCTCGCTGCGGACGGCAAGGACACCCCGTTCCCCATTCAGGTGGACACGCTCCCCGACACGCTTGCCGGTCGTGACGTACTCGGCCGCGGCAAGACCGGCTCGGGCAAGACACTCGCGTTCTCCATTCCCATGGTCGTGCGTCTGGCGCAGACAGTTGGCACCGCTTCGCGCAAGTCGGGGCGCCCCACCGGACTCATCCTCGCTCCGACGCGTGAACTCGCGACCCAGATCGACGCAACCCTTCGCCCACTCGCCGATGTCTACAAACTGCGCACGATGACAATCTTCGGTGGCGTGTCGCAAAACCGTCAGGTCGAGGCGCTTCGCAATGGCGTCGACATCGTTGTGGCAACCCCAGGGCGCCTGGAAGACCTCATGAAACAGGGCCTCGTGCACCTCGACACCGTTCAGATCACCGTTCTCGACGAGGCCGATCACATGGCTGACCTCGGGTTCCTGCCCGGCGTCACCCGCATCCTCACCGCGACCCCTCGCGGCGGACAACGACTGCTCTTCAGTGCGACATTAGACAACGGTGTTGACAAGCTCGTCGCCAAGTTCTTGCACAACGAAATTCTTCACTCGGTCGACGAGGCGAACTCCCCCGTCGTTCAGATGACTCACCACGTGTTTGAGGTCTCAGGAGCCGACGTCAAGAAAGACCTCGTCAAGACTCTCGCGTCGGGTACCGGTCGTCGCATTCTGTTCATGCGCACCAAGCACCACGCCAAGAAATTGGCCAAGTTGCTCACCGAGCAGGGAATCCCCGCCGTCGATCTGCACGGAAACCTGTCGCAGCCCGCACGTGACCGCAACCTTGCCGCGTTCTCAAACGGTGACGTCAAGGTGCTTGTTGCAACCGATGTCGCTGCTCGCGGTGTCCACGTTGACGACGTCGAACTCGTCATCCACGTTGACCCTCCGACGGAACACAAGGCGTATTTGCACCGTTCCGGTCGTACCGCACGCGCTGGCTCGGCCGGTGACGTTGTCACGATCTGCCTGCCAGAGCAGCGCAAGGACCTTGGTCTGATGCTTCGCAAGGCGTCGATTAACGTCACACCACAGAACGTGACTCCGTCCTCCTCCGCGGTAACCGAATTGGTCGGCGAAGTCGCTGAGTACGTCAAGCCGGCGCCGCGCGCGGCAGTCCAACAACAACAGCCACGTGGTAACTCGACCGGCGCGAACGCTCAGCGCAAACGCGCACAGCGCGGCCAGCGCGACCACTCAGGTCGTCCCGTCGCCGAGAGTAAGTTCCCCGAACGCACCGGCCAGGGCGGAAACAACTTCCGCGGGAGTCGCAACACCAACGCGACACGGTCGATTCGCCCCCAGGGACGCTAAGCGCGAAGGATCTTCGACATGGCTCGCCCTGCGGCGACTTCGTCGACGATCTTGTCCAACTGACGGACCTTCTTCATGAAGGGGTCCTCGATGTTTTCAACCCGAACACCGCAAATTACTCCCGTAATGAGTTCGGCGTTGGGATTCATCGGTGCGCCCGCAAAGAACTCGTCGAGCGAAGTTTCTGAGGTGGTCATTTCTTCGAGTTCGGTCTGGGTGTAGCCCGTCAGCCAGCGAATCACCTCGTTGAGCGAATCGACGGATTGACCCTTGCGTTCGACCTTCGTCACGTAGAGCGGATACAACGTGGCAAATTTCATTGCACGAACGCGATCAACATTCATGGGCTAACCGTTGTCTGCTGCGGCCAACTGACCACAGGCGCCGTCGATTTCCTTGCCGCGAGTGTCGCGCAACGTTGTGGGAATCCCCGCCGATTCAAGACGATTCACGAAGTCGCGCATCACAGCGGGTTCCGACGCAGTCCACACCGAACCAGGAGTAGGGTTTAGCGGGATTGGGTTAACGTGAACCCAACCAGTGCCACGGTCATTCAACTTCTTTGCGAGCAAATCTGCACGCCACCCATGGTCATTCATGTCCTTGATGAGCGCATATTCGATGGACACGCGACGACCCGTTGCGTCGAAATACGCACGAGCGGCGTCTAGCGCCTCGTCGACCTTCCAGCGCGAGTTGACCGGAATCATCTCGTCACGAAGTTGGTCATCGGGTGCGTGAAGCGATAAAGCAAACGTGAGTTGCAGTCCTTCGTCAGCCAATTTGTTGATAGCCGGAACCAATCCGACCGTTGATACCGTCACGTGGCGGGCCGACATCCCGAGTCCGTTGGGTTGCGGGGCGAGCATTGCGCGCACTGACTTCATCACGCGTGCGTAATTGGCCAGTGGTTCCCCCATCCCCATAAACACAATGTTCGTGACTCGGCGTTCTCCGTCGACACCCTCAAGTTCGCCTTCGGCGATCGCGCGGTTCGCTTGTACCACCTGGTCAACGATTTCGGCCGCGGACATGTTGCGCGTCAGCCCGGCCTGGCCCGTTGCACAGAACGGGCAGTTCATGCCGCAGCCCGCCTGTGACGAAACACACAAGGTGATGCGGTTGGGGTATCGCATCAGGACTGACTCGACCAGAGCGCCATCAAAAAGCCTCCACAGGAACTTGATCGTGTCGCCTTTGTCTGTTTTCAGCCTTCGGACCTCAGTTAGCAACGGCGGCAAGGTCGCGGCAACGATGTCGGCACGCGACTCGGCCGGCAGATCCGTCATGTGGTCGGGGTTCGACGTGTAGTGCGTGAAGTAGTGGGTCGAGATCTGTTTCGCGCGGAACTTGGGAAGCCCCAACTCGACGGCCTTCGCCTCGCGCTCCTCGACCGACAGGTCAGCCCAGTGAACTGGCGGCTTCGCGCCTCGAGGCGATTCGAACTGCAACGACGGTCGCCCGTCTGGCCCCAGCTGCTGCGTCCACCCTTCGGCCGTCGGCATCACCTGCGGGCGGTTGTCTCCGCGCGATGGCATACGTTCGATCGGCATACCTCAAGGGTAACAAGCGAAAGGCCCCCGACCTTGCGGTCGCGGGCCTTTCGGTTGAACCGTTAGGCGCGGTTGCGGCGAACGCGTCGTGCGATGACGAGTGCCGAGCCGAGTCCGAGGACAGCGAGTCCGGCGATACCAGCAGGGGCGGAGTCAACACCGGTCGACGCCAGGTCGCCATCTCCGTTGAAGTAGGACTCAAACTCGAGTTGGAGACTTCCTCCCGACTGGTTGTTGAGGAGGAATGAATAAGTGAAATCAGAGACGCTGTCGTATGAAACCTCCGCGATGTACCGCGCTTCGAAGCCGTCCTCGCTGGATTCCTCGGGACCGGTGAACTGGAGGTACCCGTCAGTGTCCGAGAAGTCTTCGATGGTAACAAGCGAATCATCACTGGTGAACGACGATGTCGGAACCGGGTCCCAGAACTGAACTTGCTGTTCGCCATCGATATCATGAGCGGTGATGGAGACGTTGGTCAGTGTGACGGGTTCACCGTTTACTTGAAACTCGACGTTGATCTCAACGTAACCGTCAACTTCGCCTGTGTAGCCAGGGTCGCACAGGTCGAGTCCGGTGCTGATGGTGTGCTCCCATTCCGGGTCGTCTTCGTAGCCGTCGATGTACTCGACTTCGAAACCACCCTTGAGGGACCCTGGAGCATTGAAGCCGAGGAAATCGTAAGCCTCTTCGGCTTCGTACGCAGCCACATAATCGTCGTTGCTATAGCAGCCAGCAACATCGACGTGCTCTGTGTTGTCAGCATTGAGAATGTCGATTTGGGCCTCGCTGATGGGCTCGTGTGGGTAGTTGCCCAGCGAGTTCTCTGACATGCCGACAACGGTTACCTCAGCATCGATTTGAACACCATTGACTGTCGCGATGTTCTCGTAAAGATACGAGTCGTTGAGTTCTGCATTCTCGAGGATTTCCTGGTCAACTGCGTTATCGAAATTCAGTCGGTAGCCAGCGACATCAATGGTCGTTGCGTACGCTGGGGCGACCATCAGAAGTGGTGCTGCAACCAGCGCGGAAAGCGACACGGCAGACAGAGCACGGTAGAGAGACACGTTGAATCCTTTCGAGGGGTTAGCTCCATCTTAGTCGAGACACAAAAGCAGAGCCGCAAACTAAAGAAAGACCGACAGAACGTCGGTCTTTCTTCGTGGTCGGGCTGACAGGATTTGAACCTGCGACCCCTTGACCCCCAGTCAAGTGCGCTACCAAGCTGCGCCACAGCCCGCTGTCGCGAACGACAACTCCACCACCCTACCAAACGGTGAGGTCGGATTTATGCGTCGAGCAACTCACCAATCCGCTTATGGCGTCGCCGCTGTTCCTACATACCCGTCAAGTGAAACTGTAATTGTTACGAGACCTGCCAATGTAAGGACCATCGCCATCGCGGTCGGATCTGTAAATTTGACTGCGCTATAGAGGTTTGCGCTGGCAACAAATATCACTATCCCCGAAACGGAAATTACCGCGGCAGCGCGCCAAGGACGCTCAAGCCCCCGCAGAAAATGTTGGGTCGCGTGGCCGCAAATTGACGCTAGCGCGAACACCCCAAAGTCGATCGAAACATAAATTGTCACCGCCCAGATAAACCACGCACCCCACCCAAAGTAGATCGCGGATGCAATACCGAGGGCGACCCCGACAAGAGTCATAAACGTCGCGGGGTGGCGAACTGGCCGTTCCATTCGAACTTGAGCTCCTAAATTCATATCCAATTCATATCGCGTTGTTTATTTTTTGAGCAAAGGTATACCAATTGAATGCCGCTCCGATTCGATATGCGTCATTATTTACCCATATTGCGTCATTTTCAATATAAGCATCTACCACTAGGTACTTTGCGCCATTTATCTTCATAAATTGAAAAATGATATTGGACCCGAGTCCGTCAACGTGGTTTTTTGTCGCGTCAAACTGGAATGCGAAATAATCGGTGGACGTAATTTCTCTTACAAATTTACATTCGAAATTCGCCCCAGCCACCTTTAGCGGAAGGATCTGTTTTGGGATTGGGAAATATTTCGGAGCACCCGACACCGGAAAATAACAGCTGAAACAACTCTTCAACAACGATTTGGTGCGAACGGAAGTCTTATTGACGGAATATGTGTACACATAACCCCATGCTGGATCCGCGATAACCGGGAATTGGATTATTGGATCTGAGAGGTCGACATTTTGGGTCAGCACACCGTCGCTCCAGCTATAGCTCGTCGGGATGTCCCTTCCGGCAGAGTCGATGGCCCAAGGAGTCAGTATTCGCCCATAAAACGTTGAGCCGCTCACCAAGAAGAAACCTGTGGGGGTTTCGACCATCTCGGTTCCAGGTGGCACGTCGAATGAATAGCTCAATTGTTCTGGCGCGTTTGAGGAGCCGAGAACGTTGAGGATTCTGAATCCGAAACTGGTCGGTTGCAGGAAGGAAGTCAGGTCGCGCTCGTCCGTGTCCAGCTCGATTACACCGCCGTATGGCTTGGTTGCCTCCGACGCAAAGCCAACTGTCACTGCAGGCGAATAACTCAGGCCAAGTACCTTTTCGGGATCATTCTCCAATTCGATTCGAACTCCGTCCGCCGTATCTGCGGAATCAAGTTGCGAAGCCGAGAGAGTTTCGGAAGCGATCTCTGGAACCGCCTGTTCTACTGCAGCCCACCCGATGGCATCGCTCTCGTCGACCTCAAACGCACTTGCGGAATGCGCGATGGACGCGAAAATAAAAACGCTCAAGGACACGAAGGAAAGTTTTTTCCGATGAATGTTCATTTACGGAACGTATCACAGAAAATTGACACATTTCTTTTAGCGACGTTCGCGATTGAACAAGCACCTATCCAGTTCACCCCCCCCCTTTTTTTTGTCCCATTCGCAAGGCAAGGCATCAGATTTACGCGTCGAGCAACTCACGAATCGCGGCCTCGAACACCTCGTGGTGCTTCTCGACATCCGCGACCGTCGTCGTCGGGCACATCAATGCCATGTTGTGGAACGGGGTCAACATGATGCCGCGGTTCGCGAGGTACAGGTGCAGGAAGTCCTCGAGATCGCCGTCCGCTGCCGCGTTTGCTTCGCCACCGTTTCGGGGATAAGGGCGAGCAAAGCGGTATTCACAACGGGCACCAAGTTGGTTTATCGCCCACGGAAGGTCGTACTTGTCGAAGATGTCGTTCATCCCAGCCGTAAACACGTCGCAGGTGGCAATCATGTGTTCGAACGCGTCCTCGGTGAGGACGTGCTCGAGGGTTGCGCGCATCGCAGCGACCGAAAGCGGGTTTCCGGCAAGGGTTCCGCCGACACCACCCATGTCAACAAGGTCGAGATCATCCCTCGCGAGAGCCTTCTCGGCGAACTCGGCTGACAACCCGTAAGCGCCGGTCGGGATTCCTCCACCGATCGCCTTACCGATGACGAGGATGTCGGGCTCGAGGTCGTAGGCCTGCGTCATTCCACCTGGTCCCGCACTGAACGTGTGAGTCTCGTCGATGATGAGCAGCGCGCCGTACTTGCGCGTCAGTTCGCGAACACCGTCG
>JBJOQU010000062.1:0-3511 GCA_046049745.1 Actinomycetota bacterium
GGAAATAACCTGCGCGGTAGTAGAGCCCGATTGCGAGAAGCGGGACGCCGAGGTCGGACGCGCTCTTGAGGTGGTCCCCGGCGAGGATGCCAAGTCCGCCCGAGTACTGGGGAAGTGCGGCGGCGATGCCGTATTCCGGCGAGAAGTAGGCGATTGCCTTGGGCGCGTCAGTGAGCGACTGGTACCAGCGCGGTTCGCTGACGTAGTGCTGCAAGTCGGCGGCCAACGCGTTTGCGCGGTCGATGAAACCTTGGTCTCGTCCGAGTTCATCCAGTCGTTCAGGGGTCACTTCTCCGAGCAGGCCAACAGGGTCGTGACCGAGGGTGCGCCAGACGTCGGAGTCGATGTCACGGAAGAGATCGCGGGTCGGCTTGTGCCACGACCATCGCAGGTTGGCGGCGAGGACACCGACGGACGCCAACGATTCGGGCAGGACAGCGCGAACGGTAAAGCGACGAACAGCCTTCATGGTGATTCCTCCCGGTGTGTGCGTGGGCACACTGTGAGCCAGCCTAGGTGATTTTCACCACCACGCGTGAACTCGGTGTAAGCGTTTACACAATAGTAAATATTGGGCAGTCTCGGCAACGGTCGCCTGTTGCGCGGGTCCTTTTCGCGATAGGTTGAGCGTGTGACGACGGAATCCACGCTCCACATCGGGCGAATCCCTATCCGCCACCTGTCCCCCGTTCAACCCGAGGGCCTGTGGCCCGCGAAGGCGTTCGTCGGCGAAGTCGTCCCGTTCAGCGCAACCGCCTTTCGCGAGGGCCACGACATCATCGGAGCCGACCTTGAATTGACGTCCCCGAGTGGGGCAACAACGGTCATCCCCTTCCCCCACCCATCGCCCGGGGTAGATGAGTGGCGGACAACTGCGCAGGTAAATGAGCAAGGCATGTGGTCGTGGCGAGTCAAGGCCTACGCCGACGATTGGGCGACCTGGTTGCACGCAGCCGACCTCAAGATTGCGGCCGGAGTCGATGTCGACGTCATGTTCCTGCTCGGCATCGAGTTGCTTGACCGTGCACTTGCCGGCACTCGGAAGTCGGCGAAGACAGCGCCGCTTGAGGTTCTCAAGACGGCGTTTGCCGACGTCGCAGGAGACCCGAACGATCGCATCGCTCTCGCACACGCCGCCGCCGTGACCGATGCGTTGACCGTCAATCGCCCGATCAGTCTCGTTACCTACTCGGATAACGTCCCGTTGCTCGTCGAGCGCGAGCGCGCCGGTCTAGGCGCCTGGTACGAGTTCTTCCCCCGCAGCGAGGGCGCGGTTCGCGCCAAGGACGGGACGGTCACCAGCGGAACGTTTGTCACCGCGCAGAAGCGGCTTCCTCAACTCGCGGCGGACGGATTCGATGTGTTGTACCTGCCCCCGATTCACCCGATTGGCCGCACGAATCGCAAAGGCCCGAACAACGCTCTTGACGCATCACCGACGGACCCCGGTTCCCCGTGGGCGATTGGCGCCGCCGAGGGCGGTCATGATGCCGTTCACCCCGATTTGGGGACGGTCAAAGATTTTGAGGCGTTTGTCGCTGCGGCGAACAAGCTGGGGATCGAGATTGCGCTCGATCTGGCTCTGCAGTGCGCCCCCGACCACCCGTGGGTGGCGGAACATCCTGAGTGGTTCACGACGTTGCCGGACGGCACGATCGCGTATGCCGAGAACCCGCCCAAGAAGTATCAGGACATTTACCCGCTGAACTTTGACAATGACTTCGAGGGGCTCAGCGCCGAGGTGTTGCGCATCGTCGAGTTGTGGATTGCGCGCGGGGTCACGATCTTCCGTGTCGACAACCCGCATACCAAGCCCGTCCATTTCTGGGAGTGGCTGATCGGACGCGTCAATGCGACACATCCGGATGTGGTCTTCCTCGCCGAAGCGTTCACCCGACCCGCGATGATGCAGACTCTGGCAGCCGCGGGTTTCCAACAGTCGTATTCGTATTTCACGTGGCGAAACCACAAGTGGGAGATCGCCGATTATTTGACCGAGGTGTCCCAGAAGACGGCGGCGTATTTCCGCCCAAACTTCTTCGTGAACACCCCCGATATCTTGACCGAATACTTGCAGTTCGGAGGCGTCGCTGCGTACAAGATCCGCGCGGCACTGGCCGCGATGAGCGCGCCGTCATGGGGCGTGTACGCGGGATACGAACTGATTGAGAACGTTGCGCGACCCGGTAGCGAAGAAAACATCGACAACGAAAAGTACGAGTACAAGTTTCGGGACTTTGATTCGGCCCGCGCGAGTGGTCGTTCGATTGCCCCTTATCTCGGACAGCTCAATGCGATTCGCCGCGCACACCCTGCGCTTCGCCAACTGCGCAACATCGAATTGCACCACGTTGACGATGACGCGATACTCGCATTCTCGAAATACCTTCCCGGTCACCAGACAGAATCGGGCCGGCCGGACGGAGTCATCGTTGTCATCAACACCGACCCGCACGCGGTGCGGGAGTCGACCCTGCGATTGAACATGGAACTGTTCGGTCTGCCGAACGGGACACAGTTTGACGTCACGGACCTGATAACCGACACGACATATTCGTTTGGGAACGACAACTTCATCCGCATCGACTCGTTCACTGAACCCGCACTGATTCTGGCAATCACCTACCCGGACGGCCTGGCGTCATGATCGTCAAGCCCACGCCGCTTCATGCGGACCACGTCCTCGCGCTCGTCGAAGGACGCCACCCCGACCCGCACAGCGACCTTGGACACCACGTCCAAGACGGTGGAGTGACCTATCGGGTGATTCGCCCGCTGGCGACAGCCGTCACCGTCGAACGCGCCGACGGGGTCGCTGTCGTCCTCGAACACCACAGCGACGGTCTGTGGCACGGCTGGGTTACCGGCTCCCCCGCAGCATACGTTGTTCGTTCGAAGTACAAGGCCTCGCCTGATTTCGTGGCCGAGGACCCCTACCGATTTGGGCCAACTCTCGGCGAACAGGACCTGTACCTGTGGGGAGAAGGCCGTCACGAACAGATATGGAAGGTGCTCGGTAGTCACGTCGTGCACCACGAGGGCGTCGACGGCGTCGCGTTCTCGGTGTGGGCTCCCCGCGCACAGGCGGTTCGCGTCGTCGGTGATTTCAACAACTGGAACGGTCCGACCAGTGCGATGCGCCGAATCGGCACTAACGGTCTGTGGGAAATATTCCTGCCGGGCGTCACCGCCAACAATGCGTACAAGTTCGAGATCCGAACGGCTGCCGGCGAATGGGCCACACGTGCCGATCCCTTCGCGCAGTACACCGAAGTTCCGCCGTCGACCGCGTCCAAAACGGTCGAATCATCATTCGACTGGACCGATGACGGTTGGATGACTGCGCGAGCAAACTCGAATCCGCACAACGGCCCGATGTCCGTATACGAAATGCACTTGGGTTCGTGGCGACCGGGACACGGCTATCGCGAAATCGCAGAGCAGCTCATTGGCTACATCTCCGCGCTTGGGTACACCCACGTCGAATTCATGCCCCTGTCCGAACACCCGT
>JBJOQU010000063.1:0-3165 GCA_046049745.1 Actinomycetota bacterium
CAGCAATCGTGTCGGGGATGTCGGCCGCCGCTGCACTGACGCGCATGAGTGTGATGCAGACAGTTCTCATCATTCTGATGAAGTTCGCCATGGGCCAAACCGCGGAAACGAGTGGCATCGAAGCCGCTTACTGGCTTCCCGTCGTGATGTGGATCGCAGCGTCAATCGTCGCGTTCATGGTGATGCGTTTGTCACGCCGTCACCACGCGAATCAGGTCAGTTCGAACTGACCGCCCTCGATCTGTCCCTGTTGGCGGTAAAGGTCGAGCTTGGTGCGGGTGTCCTGAATGTCGAGGTTGCGCATTGTCAACTGACCGATACGGTCGGCGGGGCCGAACGCGGCGTCCTCGGTGCGTTCCATCGACAACTTTTCGGGGTGGTACGAGAAGCCCTCACCGCGGGTGTCGATGATCGTGTAGTCGTCTCCGCGACGAAGCCGCAGGGTGACCGAGCCATTGATTGCCGACGCAACCCACTTCATCAGTGATTCACGCAACATCAGTGTCTGCGGGTCGAGCCAACGGCCTTCGTACAAAAGGCGCCCCATGCGGCGTCCCTCGTTGTGATAGGCGGCAAGGGTGTCCTCGTTGTGAACTGCTGACAGCAGGCGCTCGTACGCGATGTGTAAAAGCGCCATTCCCGGCGCCTCGTAGATTCCGCGGCTCTTGGCCTCGATGATGCGGTTCTCGATCTGGTCAGACATGCCCAACCCGTGACGGCCACCGATGCGGTTCGCTTCGTCAACCAACTCGACCGCATCTTTGTAGTTCTTGCCATTGATGGCGACGGGACGGCCCTGACGGAACGTAATCGTCACGTCTTCTTGTTCGATGGCAACAGACGAATCCCAAAACTTGACGCCCATGATGGGTTCAACAAGTTCATATGACTGGTCGAGGTGTTCGAGAAGTTTCGCTTCGTGTGTCGCCCCGAGCATGTTTGCGTCCGTCGAATACGCCTTTTCGACCGAAGCGCGATACGGGAGGTCACGAGCGAGAAGCCACTCGGACATCTCGTGACGGCCACCCAGTTCGCTGACGAAGTCCTCGTCCAACCACGGCTTGTAAATGCGCAGATTTGGGTTCGCGAGAAGCCCGTAACGGTAAAAGCGCTCAATGTCGTTGCCCTTGTAAGTACTGCCGTCGCCCCAAATCTCGACGCCGTCTTCGTGCATCGCGCGAACCAACAGGGTACCGGTGACCACTCGGCCAAGGGGAGTGGTGTTGAAGTACACCTTGCCGCCGGTACGGATGTGGAATGCGCCACAGGCGATGGCGGCGAGTCCCTCTTCAACAAGTGACTGACGGCAATCAACCAGACGTCCAAGTTCCGCGCCGTACAGGGCTGCGCGTTCAGGGATCGACTCGATATCGGTTTCGTCCGGCTGTCCCAGGTGGGCCGTGTACGTGAAGGGAATTGCACCCTTTTCGCGCATCCAGGCGACGGCGACCGACGTGTCGAGACCGCCGGAGAAGGCAATGCCGACCTTTTCGCCGACAGGAAGGGATGCGAGAACCTTTGTCATGCCTTCTAGCCTAAATGCTGGTAAACACCTGCAGGACTGCTAATCTTGGAAAAACCCCTTCTTTCAAAGGAATCTTTCATGTCGAAAAAGTTATTGCTCGCTTCGTCCATCGCACTTGTGACGAGTATCGCGGCAACTCCGGCCTTCGCAGCAGTCAGCATCGACGAGCCGCTAGACACACCGGGCGCACTCAGCTCGCCCTGGGTAGTTTCGGGAACGGTCAATCCGTCGGTTGTTCAGGAAATCGGCGACACCCCAGAATATGCATTGCGTCTGACCAACGACGACGAGTCCCAGAACGGGTTCGTCCTTTATAACGAGGCAATCTCTGTCACTGCCGGTATCGACGTCCGTTTCACGCAAGCACAATTCGGTGGAAACGGTGCTGACGGCATCGTGTTCTTCATCAAAGACGGTGCAGACAACGACACCACCCCGGGCGGCACCGGTGGCGCCATGGGCTACGCCCCGTCAAACGCAGACGGACTTTCCGGAGCGCTTCTTGGTATCGGTCTCGACGGCTATGGCTCGTTCGGCACGGCAGACACTGATGGCACCGGATGCGCAGACAACGGATACGTTGAAGCGCAGGGTGGCGGCGACAACAACGTAATCGTGCTTCGTGGCGCAGGTCAGGGAACAGCAGGTTATTGTCGTCTCGCAGACGTGGCGTCCCTCGATGACCTCGGACTCGCTCCGCTTGTGGACGGGTACACGACCCGTGAGGACGCAGCAGCAGACGTCCGTGTGATCGTTGACCCCGTCACCGCAAATGATCCTCGCGTCGTTGTCTTCTATAACGACACGGAAATCATCAACGTTCCGCTTCCGGACGAGTTTGCCGAGGTTTCGACGGTCAAAATCGGGTTTACCGCCGGAACTGGCGGATCGGTCGACTTCCACGATGTGTGGGGTCTGACGGCCACTACTTCGCCGAACCCTCCGGTTCTGGCCGAAACCGGCGTTGACGCGGGACTCTTTGGGATTACCGCGACTTCACTGATTGCCGCTGGTGGAATCGCTCTCGCGGTTCGCCGACGCAAGGCCTAGCCCTTAGCAACCTGGTTGGGCCCCGCCGCGCAAGCGGCGGGGCCCAACTTTTTAAGCGCTGATCTTCATACGAAATTCAAAAAGAGGCCTAGTTATCCGCTAAGATTGGGAACAATATTAACCCCTTCCTGAAAGGTTTTTCTATGTCCAAATTGACAAAGGCACTCGTCGCGCTTTTCGCGTCGGCGGCTGTCGTGTTCGCACCGGTTGCCGCCCAGGCCGCAACCCCCGGTGTTGGTGACCAGACCAACGCCGTTCGCTACGGAGGTAGCGGACCCTTGGGGACCAAAATTGACTTCACAAACCGAAACGCCGACAATCCTGGCGAAGGCGATCTTGATGACAACTCCTTCACCACGGCATCGGCTTTCCCGCTGAACTTCTTCGGAACAAAGTTCGAGTACGTCTGTTTCTCCTTGAACGGTGGAGTATTCCCCACGAACGATGACACTCTCAACTGCAGCTCGTACGACTATGACGTCGCCGGTCTTGCGGGCGAGGCCGAATCGCCCATGGTTGCAGTGCTCGCGAGCGACACCGACCTCAGCAAGTGTGATGCTACGCGTGGAACATTCAACGAACAAGACAAC
>JBJOQU010000064.1:0-22854 GCA_046049745.1 Actinomycetota bacterium
TGAACTCTGACCTTGGTCCCAGCGTGGACACCTACGCCTCGACAAAGGTGAAGAAGGGGGTTGCTGCAGTCGAGCGCCTTGCTCACCGCGGATGCAACACCATGAAGGGCAAAATTGCTCCGGTCGTTCGCTGGTCACCTGACCTGTTCGTCATTGACCCTTCGCCCATCTTCGAGGCCGTCGAGAGACTTCGCGCCAAGGGTGGCCGTGAGATTGTTGCCCGCTGTCCCGATGAGCGCGATGCGCGTGAGGCATCAGATTGGCTGCTCGATCGTGTGTCGCGCCTTGCGCCTGACATGAAGTTCTCGACACAGATCAACCCAGGCGGTGGCCAGTACGTCCTCGCGTTGACGCTCGTCCGATAGTGCTTAGCCCCGCATCAGGTTGTCGAATGTTCAGAGGAAACGTCTGCAGCAAGTCCCCCGACAACCCAATCGACGATGTCCGAAGAATTCAGGTCGGGTGGCGCCGCTGAGCCAGCGTCTCGCTGCAGGCCAGCGCCAAACATCGCGGAGACACCGCCCAGGACCAGGTCGTGCCGCATTCGCAAGAGTGGAAGCGGAACGTCGGGCAACAACGCAGCGAGCCGAGTGAACAAGGGGTTCTCCCCCTCGAGAACTGTCCCTGCTGCCGCAGCTAGGCCCGGAGCTTGTTCGAGTGCTCCACGTCGGATGAGTGCCCAAAGATTCTGTTGGCGCTTGTTGGTCGTTTCGGGGTTCAGCGCGGGCGATAGCCATGCTGACACGACGTCGCGAATCGTCGCATCCGATGGGAGCGAAAGAATGGCTTGGCGTTGTACCGTCGTGACCTCGGCCAAGGCATCGCGATAAACCTTGGCGACCAATTCGTCCTTGGATCCGAAGTGATAAGCAACCGATGCGACGTTTGCACCAGCCAACTCTGTGATGTCTCGCAGCGTGGTGCTCGCGTGACCCTTTTCGACGAGCAGGGTTTCTGCCGCGGCTATGAGTTTGGGCTGAGTGTCTTCGGCCATGTTGTCCATTCTCGCAGACGTGTGCTACATTTCAAACAATTGTTTCAAACAACTGATTGAAAAGGAGTTGCAATGTCCCGATTTCTCGCGTGGGTAGGCCGACTGGTGTCGGCCCGCCCGTGGCGCGTAGTCATCACGTTTGTCCTCAGCTTGTTCATCCTGGGTGGTGTAGCCGGAGGAGTTGGTGCCGGCTTCTCGAACACCATCAACATGGGCGAGTCCGATTCGCAGGCAGCAACCGACCTGCTCGCAGATCGCTTCCCCGCCGCCGCAGGCGATTCCGCACTCGTCGTCCTGCACTCGGACAGCTCGTCGTCACTTGCCGCTTCGGCACTCGACGGGGATGTTTATCGCGCGCTGCGTGACGTCTCGAACCTTTCCAACGTCGACCAGATCTCGCCCCTGCAATTCTCCGAGGACGGAAAGACCGCATTCACCAACGTGGTCTACACCAAGCCGGCCGCCGAGTTGAGTGCACAAACACTCACCGAGCTGGAAGAGGCCGTGCAGCCCATCGCCGATGAAGGGTACGAAGTGTCCATGCGTGGGCCCGTCGTTGACCGTTGGCGCGATCGCGAGATGCCTGTCGGTGAGGTGCTCGGTCTTCTGGCTGCCATCATCCTCGTCGCACTGTTGTTTCGTTCCTTCGCGGCGACGGCCGTCACGATCGGTTCAGCACTGATTGCCTTGGTCCTCGGTAACTCAGTTCTCGCCGTGGTTTCCGGCTTCATTGATATCCCGAGCGTTGCGCCGACCATCGCAATCATGCTGGGCTTGGGAGCCGGAATCGACTATGCGCTGTTCCTCGTCGCGCGATTCCGCAAGCGACTTCGTGCAGGCGACGACGTCCGAGAAGCCGTTGTCAACGCGAACATGACCACAGGAGCATCGGTCATCACCGCTGGCGCGATTGTCGTCATCTCGATCCTTGGACTTTACGTCACGGGCATCGAGGTCATCAGCCGGATGGGCTTGGCCGCGGCCATCGTGGTCGCGACCGCAGCAATCGCGTCGGTTACGCTCACGCCAGCCCTGTTGCGTCTCGTTGGAAAGCGTGTGCTCCCCAAGAAGGAGCGTCGCGGTGAATCCACATTTGATTCGGCTGAGGTCGACGCGCGAGAAGGAAAGACCGTTCGCACAATCGCTACGGCGATGTCCCGTCGTCCTTGGCTTGCTGCCGCAGGGTCAACTGCTGCGCTGCTGTTGCTTGCGTCCCCGACCCTCCAACTCCAGCTCGGTCAGCCGGACGACAGCAACCGCCCCGCCGGTGACACGATGCGCGTCGCGTACGAGCGCGTCGCGGACTCGTTCGGTGTTGGATTCAACGGTCCTCTGATCGTTGCCGTCGACCTCGGCGGGAGTGGCGACAGTATGACGACTCTCGAGGGTCTGGTCAGCGACCTGTCCCGCGCCGAAGGAGTAGACCAGGTGACACCCGCACAGATCAACGATGCAGGAGACACCGCCGTTATCACTGTGATTCCGGATTCGTCACCGCAGTCGGTTGAGACAAGTGAACTCGTGAAGCGCCTGCGAGCTGAGGTCATCCCCGATTCGCTGGATGGCACAGATGCAATCGCGCACGTTGGCGGTCAGACGGCAACGTTTGATGACCTCGCCAGCAAGGTGAGTGCCAGCTTGGGCACGCTCGTCGCTGCGGTTATCGGGCTCTCGCTCATTCTGTTGTTCTTTGCGTTCCGTTCCATTTGGCTGCCAATTGTTTCGGCCCTCATGAATCTGCTCTCGATCTTGGCCGCCTACGGCGTCGTCACGCTCGCGTTCCAGACTCCGTGGGGTGCCCAGTTGCTGGGCGTCTACGAGCAGCCAGTCGTGTCCTTCGTGCCCATGCTGATGTTCGCGATTCTCTTTGGACTGAGCATGGACTACAACGTGTTCCTCATCTCGGCCGTACGCGAAATGAAGGAACAGCGCTTCGGTGCCGTGGGGGCCGTCATCGAAGGAATCCGACGAACCGGAACTCTGATCACTACTGCAGGTGTGATCATGACGACCGTCTTCCTCGGATTCACCATGACTTCTGAAACTGAAGTCAAAATGATCGGGCTGGGCCTAGCCGCTGCTGTCGTCATCGACGTCACGCTGGTCAGGCTCGTGCTCACACCGAGCATCCTTACCCTGCTCGGTGAACGAGCGTGGTGGCTTCCGAAGTGGCTGGACAAGCGACTTCCTAAGGCGCCGGCGCTCACTCACTAACCCGCCGTGATGAATAAATAAACGTGTTGAGGGAGTCGACCTGGTGGGCGGCTCCCTCAACACCACTCTTACACGGTTTGCTTGCACGACAAAAGCCCCAGATTTCTCTGGGGCTTTTTCGCTGTCTCATTGCGAAACGTCTACTTTCGTAGAGCGCGGAGAATGGGGGATTCGAACCCCCGAGGGCTTGCACCCAACCAACTTTCCAAGCTGGCGCCATAGGCCACTAGGCGAATTCTCCTGAAGCCCGAAGGCAACCTCACCATTCTATGCCTGCCAGGCGTGCCCGTTTCCCGCCGGTTCTGCCCTGCGAGAGAATTGAGGCATGACCCCCAAGAAACTTTTCATCTTCTTCGCGAGCGCCGAAGCCGTTACCTGGACTTTGCTTCTGGGCGCCCTCTTTACTCGGGCGTTCGTCGAGGTCCCGTCGGCGCTGGTCACCGTAGTCGGCGGCGCGCACGGTGCGGTGTTCCTCGGGTACGGAGTGACTGCGGCACTTGTCGGCGTCAATCAGCGCTGGAAGTTCGGGCGCATCGTCGGCGGTATCGCGCTTGCAATCGTTCCCTATGCAACCGTGCCATTCGAGCGGGCTGCGATTCGCCGCGGACTTGTCGAGGGTGATTGGCGAACGACAGAATCCAGCGACCCGCGCGATGCACACTGGTTCGACCGGCTATTCCGCTGGTTCATCGCTCGCCCCGTCATCCTTGTCCTGACGATGCTGGCGGTCGTCGCTGGAATTTTCACGATTCTCGTGTCGCTCGGCCCTCCGACCGAATGGTTCAATTAGACATTCGGGACTAACGGCACGAGTGAGCCGTGACGAAGCGGAGTATCGTCGGACACATGCGAATTCTGCTTGTTGGCGCCGGGGGTGTTGGCGACGCAATCGCCAAAATCGCTGCCCGCCGCTCGTTCTTTGAAACTATCGTCGTGACCGATTACGACCCAGCCAGAGCCGAGCGGACGATCGACTGGATCCGCGACAAGCACGGCGAATCCGTGGCGGCGAAGTTCATCGCTGACCAAATCGATGCCTCGAAGCCCGACGTTGTCGCCGACGTCGCCCGCAAACACGGCGCGACTCACGTGATGAACGCGGTCGAACCCAAATTCGTGCAATCGATTTTCGCGGGCGCAAAGGCGGCCGGGGCGAATTACCTCGACATGGCGATGAGCCTGTCTCTTCCTCACCCAACGAATCCCTACTCCGAAACTGGAGTCAAGCTGGGCGACGACCAGTTCGCTGTTGCTGACGAGTGGGAGAAGGACGGCCAGCTGGCCCTGGTTGGGATCGGCGTCGAGCCTGGACTGTCGAACGTGTTCGCCCGGTACGCAGTCGACCACTTGTTCAGCGAGGTCGACGAATTGGGGACCCGCGATGGCGCGAACCTTGCGGTGTTTGACGAGGACGGAAACGAGATCTTTGCGCCGAGCTTCAGTATCTGGACGACGATCGAAGAGTGCCTGAACCCTCCTGTGGTGTGGGAGAAGGACAAGGGCTGGTTCACCACCCAGCCGTTCAGCGAACCCGAAGTGTTTGACTTCCCCGAAGGCATCGGACCGGTCGAGTGTGTCAACGTCGAGCACGAAGAGGTGCTGATGATGCCACGCTGGCTTCCCGCCAAGCGAGTGACGTTCAAGTACGGACTGGGAAACGAGTTCATCGGCGTTCTGAAGACGCTGCACAATCTGCATCTGGATTCGATCACGCCGATTCGCGTTCGCAGCGCCAACGGACCGGTCGAGGTTGCTCCTCGAGACGTTGTGGCAGCCGCGCTTCCCGATCCGGCGACCATTGGCCCCCGCATGACCGGCAAGACGTGTGCCGGTGTGTGGGTAACGGGAACGGGTAAGGACGGAACACCGCGCGAGGTGTACCTCTACCACGTGTCCGACAACGCCTGGACGATGGCGGAATACGACAGTCAGTGCGTGGTCTGGCAAACGGCGCTCAACCCGGTGATCGCTCTGGAGCTTCTTGCTACAGGTGCCTGGGCAGGCGCCGGCGTCCTCGGGCCGGAGGCATTCGACGCCAAGCCGTTCCTCGACCTCATGGCCGCGCCCGAATCCGAGGGCGGTTACGGACAAGCGTGGGGTCTGCGCGAGCAGTGACCACACAGGTTGTCGTCCCGCGCGAGGTGGTCCTCACCACCCGTACGAACATCTCCGTACGCCGATCGGTTCCCCACCGAGACCTACGCAGAATCGGCGCGTGGATTTTCGTGGATCACTTTGGTCCAACAACGCAGACGAGCGGAATGGTGGTGGCTGCCCACCCTCACACCGGACTTCAAACGGTGACGTGGTTGTTCGAAGGGCAGGTTGAACACCGCGACAGCATCGGATCCGTTCAGGAAATCAATCCTGGACAAGTCAACCTGATGACCGCGGGCCACGGAATTGCACACTCGGAAATTTCGGCACACACCGAGGGAAACCTGCACGCGGTCCAACTGTGGCTCGCTCTTCCCGAAGCGGAACGCGAACGCGCCCCGTTCTTTGAACACTGCGCTGACCTACCGGTGATTCACCGTGATGGCGCGACGGTGACGGTCTTTGCCGGAAGTCTGGTCGGCGTCACGTCTCCAGCGACAATGTTCACTGATTCTTTTGGTGCAGAGGTCCTGCTGCCCGCTGGGAATTTGTTGACAATCCCCATCGATCGGTCCCACGAGATCGGCGTGCTGGTAGTGGAAGGCGAAGCGGTTGTCAACGGAACGTCAACGGCCCTCACAGAGTTGGCGTTCAGTGAACCCGGCGACGAATTCGTCACCATCGAGGCGATTGGCGATTCACGCGTGGTCCTTCTTGGCGGAACCCCGTTCACCGAGCGCCTGGTCATGTGGTGGAACTTCGTTGCACGATCACACGACGAGATTCGGTCGATGCGCGCCGACTGGGAGGCCGCCGACGCGCGGTTCCCCGAATTCCCTGATCACATTGGCGGTCGAATCCCAGCCCCGGAACTCCCGAACGTGACTCTCAACCCTCGATAACCATCAAGTCCGTGGTGTGGACTAACTAGACTAACCGCGTGTAAACTGCGACCATGTCGAAACAGGTGAACGTGCACGATGCCAAAACCCACTTTTCGAAACTCATTGCGGAGGTCGAGGCTGGGGAAGAAATCGTCATTGCGCGGGCCGGCACGCCGATACTGAAACTCGTGAAAATCGAGTCCCACATTCCCCCGATCGTTCGTGGCTTTGCGAAAGATTCAGTTCCCGACCTGACTGACGTCCAGTGGAATGAGCTCAACGAGAAACTCGTCGCACTGTTCGTTGACAAAGATTTCACGTCGTGAGCAAGGCGTTTCTTGATTCGCACGTCGCACTGTGGCTAGCGAATGGGAGCTGGCAGCTCTCTGACAATGCTCTCCATGAAATCAACCGTCACTCGGCAAGGGCTGTGTCCGCGTTGACCTTTGCCGAATTTGACATGAAAAGCAGGCTCGGCGCGAAATTCGACCTCGTGTCCCTCAGACAGCACTTAGAAGCGAATCACTTCGAGGTCGAGTCATATGGCATCGATGCCGCTTTCGCTATCGCTCGGTTTCCCTTCTTGAGTGGGCATGATCCGTTCGACCGGATGATTTTTTCACAGGCCGCGTCGCAGCGGAACACGACATTTTTTACGGCTGACCGCAAGTTGCTTGCGCTGGGTCTCGACTGGGTTCACGACGCACGCAGTTAACGAAGCAGGGCGCCACCCGAAGGTGACGCCCTGAGTAAATAGTCGGTGACTACTTGAGGGTGACGGTTCCGCCAGCCTCTTCGAGAACGGCCTTGGCCTTCTCTGCGGTCTCCTTGTTGGCGTTCTCGAGGACGTTCGCGGGTGCGCCGTCAACGAGGGCCTTTGCTTCACCAAGACCGAGGTTCGTGAGTGCACGGACCTCCTTGATGACCTGGATCTTCTTGTCACCGGCAGCCTCGAGAACGACCGTGAACGAGTCCTTCTCTTCAGCTGCGTCGGCTCCACCAGCAGCGCCACCAGCAGCAGGTGCTGCGGCAACGGCGACGGGGGCGGCGGCGGTTACTTCGAAGACCTCTTCAAACTTCTTGACGAAGTCCGAGAGTTCGATGAGCGAGAGCTCCTTGAAGGCCTCAATGAGGTCGTCAGCGCTGAGCTTAGCCATGATTTTCTCCTTGTTGTTTGTTGGTTATTACCGCGTAAGTGTTACGCGGATTCTTTCTTCTGACGCAACGCGTCGACCGTACGAACGGCCTGTGCGAGCGGTGCGTTGAACATGTAGGCAGCGCCGAAGAGCGAAGCCTTGAAGGCACCTGCGAGCTTCGCAAGCAGGACCTCTCGGGTTTCGAGATCGGCGAGCTTCTTGACGTCCTCGACGGTGATGACGGCGCCATCGAAGTAGCCGCCCTTCAGTACGAGTTTGTCGTTCGCCTTGGCAAAGTCACGCAGCGCCTTTGCAACGGAAACGGTGTCTCCGTGAACAAAAGCGATAGCGGTCGGTCCAACGAGTTCAGCGTCAAGTCCTGAGACGCCTGCCTCGTTGAGCGCACGCTTAGCCAGCGTGTTCTTCACCACGGCGTACGTAGCGTTGTCACGAATGTTGCTGCGCAGCTGCTTGAGCTGTGCAACCGTGAGTCCGCGGTACTCGGTGAGCAGAACGGCGCTCGAGGTACGGAATCCCTCCGCAATCTCGGCGACGGATGCTTCCTTGTTCGCCATGGTGCTCCTTGTGTGTTGGATATGGACCCGAACACCTCTGGCAAAGAAAAAACTCCGGCGCACGCGCACGGAGTGAGAACGGCTTTCGCCATGGAACTTCGTTTGCCTGCGCGGGACTTCACCTGGGTGAAACTTCGATCGGGGATTGCTCCCCGATGACCAGCGGTCTTCGGTTCGTTAACTGTAACAGCGCGGGTCGTCGCCGCGCAAATCGCTACTTCGCTGCGCGCGGCAGGGTAATGGTGAAACGGGTGTTGCCCGGTTCGCTATCGACCGAGATTGTTCCCTTGTGGGCGCGAACCAATCCGTCGACGATTGCGAGGCCAAGTCCAGTGGAACCCGTGGCACGCTGGCGTGACGTGTCGGCTCGGACAAAGCGCTCGAACAGTGATTCTCGAATGTCGGCGGGAATTCCGGGACCGTTGTCGGCGATCACGATGACCACATCAGTGTCGGTTCCCGTTGCGGTGACGGAGACGGCGGTCCCTGCCGGGGTGTGCGTTCGCGCATTTGCCAGCAGGTTCGTGAAGACCTGATGCAGGCGATGCTTATCGGCTGAGACGGAAAGTCCGCGCGACGCCTTAACTGACCACGTGTGATCCGGTCCGGCAACTTGGGCATCGTTGACGGCGTCCTTCAGAAGTTTCGAAACGTCGAGCGTCGTCATCTCGAGGTCACGGCCTTCGTCGAGTCGCGCGAGCAGCAAGAGGTCCTCAACGAGTTCGGTCATGCGAATCGATTCGCTTTCGATTCGTGACAGAGCGTGGCGAACATCATCGCTGACGTCCATGTTGTGTCGCCGGGTGAGCTCCGAATAACCGCGGATCGCGGTGAGTGGTGTGCGCAATTCGTGACTAGCATCCGACACAAACTGCCGAACTTTCGCCTCGCTCGCGCGACGTGCGGTCAGTGCTTCGTCGACATGGTCGAGCATCTGGTTGAACGCGTTTCCCAGTTCGCCGACCTCAGAGTCCGGGTCAGTCACTTCGACGCGCTCTGTGATGGTTGTGTTGCCGACACCGATGGGGCTTTTCGAGATATTCAGGGCTGTGAGCCGCATCTTTTCGAGCGGCGTAATCGCGGTGTCGATTACGCGACGGGTGACGAGGGCAACGATGGCGAGCACCGCGGTGAGCAGCACAAACGTGAACAAGCCGATTCGACTCAAGGTGCGGTCGATGATTCCCATCGGCAGTCCGACGACGACGCTCTCGTCCCCGCGCTCACTCGCTGCGACCACGCGATAGTTGCCGAGATCACCGAGGCGCACTGAGTGCGGGTCCTTGCCGTGAACACCGCTCTTCAATTCCGAAAGGTCGGCCTGGTCAATTGCCTCGGCGTGCGCGCGTTCGTCAAGGAAAACCGCATTCGCCTCGCCGTATGTCGTCACGGCAATGACTGTGCCGACAGGGAAGCCGGGGCCATCGATCTGCTCGCGCAACTCGTTGCGATTCAACGTGGTGATGAGCTGCGCGGTCTGGCGCACTTCGTCGTCGAGTTGATTCAGCATGAAGCCTCGAACGCCCAAGATGCTGGCGGCGCCCACCGCAATTCCCGCGATACCCGTGAGCGCAACCGATCCGAGGATGAGTTGCACACGAAGCGAGCGGGAACTGGACATGGCTAGCTTGTCGGGCGGATGACGTAGCCGACGCCACGAACGGTGTGGATGAGGGCGGGGCCGAGAGTGTCGATCTTCTTTCGCAAGTACGAGATGTAGATCTCGACGATCGACGACCGTCCGCCGAAGTCATACGACCAGACGCGATCAAGAATCTGCGCCTTAGACAACACGCGCTTCGGGTTGCGCATGAGGTAGCGCAGTAGTTCGAACTCGGTTGCGGTTAAGTCGACACGGGTGTCCCCGCGGAAGACTTCGTAGGTTTCCTCGTTGAGGACAAGGTCGCTGACGCGAATCTCGGGGTCCTCCTTGATCGCCGCTGCGGAGAGCGTGCGGCGGACAATTCCGCGAATTCGTGCGACGAGTTCTTCGACCGAGAACGGCTTGGTGACGTAATCGTCGCCGCCAGCAGTCAGCCCCGCGATGCGATCCTTGACGTCGTCTTTGGCCGTGAGGAAAAGCACAGGGATGTCCTTGCCCTCAGTACGAATGCGCTTCATGACTTCGAGCCCGTCAAAATCGGGAAGCATGATGTCCAGGACGATGATGTCCGGATCGAATTCGGTGGCGGCTGTCACGGCCTGCTGGCCGGATGCTGCGGTGCGCACCTCGAACTTTTCGTATCGAAGTGCGAGAGCGACGAGGTCGGAGATCGACGATTCATCGTCGACCACGAGTGCCCGAATCGGCTTACCGTCGGGCTTCACAAGTTCAGCGTTGTCGATGGTCATGTCTCCAGTCTTATGACTTTCCTATGAATATGCCTAACGAGACCAGAAATTGGCATGAGAAAACGCAGAACGCCCGAACCGAAGTCCGGGCGTTCTGACGATGTGTCGTTAGAGCGACGAGAGGTCGAGCGGGATGCCCGGTCCGAACGTCGTCGAGATCGACGCCTTCTGGATGTAGCGACCCTTTGCCGACGACGGCTTCAGGCGCTGAACTTCATCCATCGCTGCACGGAAGTTGTCTCCGAGCTGCTCCTGGGTGAAGGACGCCTTGCCCACGATGAAGTGAACGTTGGCGTGCTTGTCGACGCGGAACTCAATCTTTCCGCCCTTGATCTCGGTGACAGCCTTGCCCGGGTCGGGGGTAACCGTTCCGGTCTTGGGGTTGGGCATCAAGTTACGGGGTCCGAGGACCTTACCGAGGCGACCGACCTGGCCCATGAGCTCAGGGGTTGCAACGGCTGCGTCGAACGCAGTGTAACCACCGGCGACCTTGTCGATGAGCTCGACGCCACCGACCTCGTCAGCACCAGCAGCGAGCGCCGCTTCTGCTGCGGGACCGGTTGCGAACACGATGACGCGAGCGGTCTTACCGGTTCCGTGAGGCAGGTTGACGGTTCCACGAACCATCTGATCTGCCTTACGCGGGTCAACAGCGAGCTTCAGCGCAACCTCAACGGTCGAGTTGAACTTCGACGAGCCAGTCTTCTTGGCGAGCTCGACTGCTTCAACGGGGGTGTAGAACTTGCCCTCTTCGAGAAGGGCGACTGCGGCGTTATACGCCTTGGACTTCTTAGCCATGCTTGGTTTCTCCTTATGAGAATCGCGGTGTCGTGAGCCTGGCGACTCTCCCGCTAATCGGAAATGGGTTATTCGACCGTGATGCCCATGGAACGGGCGGTACCGGCGATGATCTTCGCTGCTGCGTCGATGTCGTTCGCGTTGAGGTCGGACTGCTTCTCAGTCGCGATCGCACGAACCTGGTCCTGGGTCAACTTTGCAACCTTGACCGTGTGAGGCGTCGACGAACCCTTCGCAACACCGGCGGCCTTCTTGATGAGTTCCGCGGCCGGCGGGGTCTTGAGGATGAAGGTGAACGAGCGGTCTTCGTAGACCGTGATTTCAACGGGAATAACGTTTCCGCGCTTGTCCTGCGTGGCGTTGTTGTACGCCGTGCAGAACTCCATGATGTTGACTCCGTGCTGACCGAGCGCGGGACCGATGGGCGGTGCGGGGTTAGCCGCGCCTGCCTGGATCTGGAGCTTGATCAGGCCAACAGCTTTCTTACCTGCCATTTTTCTTTTCCTTACTGTCGTGTGTGACGGGTGTCACACGCTCCCACATCGACGCCGTTGCGTCGCGTGGTAAATCTGGTTACTGCTTCTCGACCTGGGCGAACGTGAATTCGACCGCAGTGTCACGTCCGAAGACGTTGATGAGGATGGAGAGCTTGCCGGTTTCTGCGTGAATCTCGTTGATGGTTCCCTGGAGTCCAGCGAACGCACCTTCCTTGATTCCGACAGTCTCGCCGATTTCGTAGTCGGTCGTGACCTTGGCCGAACGACCGGAACCCGACTTGAGTCCGCCAGCAGCGCGTGCGCCTTCGACGTCTGCCGTCGTCTTGAGCATCTCAAATGCTTCGTCGAGCGACAGCGGAATCGGGTTGTGCGCGTTGCCGACGAAGCCGGTCACTCCAGGAGTGTGGCGGATGGTCGACCACGACTCTTCGTTGAGGTCCATGCGAACGAGCACGTACGACGGAACGCGAACGCGCGTCACGAGCTTGCGCTGACCGTTCTTGATGTCGACGACGTCCTCGAGGGGGACCTGAACTTCGAAGATCGAGTCCTGCATGTTCATCGAGAGAACGCGGTTCTCGATGTTGGTCTTGACCTTCTTCTCGTAACCGGCGTACGAGTGGATGACGTACCACTTGCCCGACTTGCGACGCAGTTCCTTTTTGAAGTCCGCGTAAGGGTCCTCTTCGGGTTCTGCGGCAACGGTGACCGTCTCTTCGTCGGCGGTCGCGTTAGCAGCAGCGTTCGCTTCCTCCACCGAGTCAACGTCGAGAGCGTCGTCTACGATCGCGTCAGCCTCAGGGTCGACTGCGTCGGCAAGAGCATCGAGTGCCTCGTCGAGGTCAGTGTCGCCATCGTTCACGTCGTGCATGGCAAGTTCTTCGGCGCTGGTCGCACCAGCAGCGTCAGCGCTGAGGGTGTTGCCCTCTTGTGCTTCGTCTTCCTCCGACGATTGCTCGGCAGCGGTCGACAGGTCGATGTCTTCGAAGTGGTTTTCCGTCACGATGTATCCCCTAAATCCTTAGTTTCCGAAATTCCACGTTTCGCCACCGAAAATGAATCCGGTAACGAGACCAATGACAAAGTCGAGGCCCGTGATCAGCGCCATGACAATCACGACGAACGCGAGAACGACACCGGTGTAGTTGATGAGTTCTTTGCGGGTGGGTGTCACGACCTTGCGCAACTCCAGTACGACCTCGCGCAGGAACTGCCCGATGCGTCCGAACACGCCCTTCTTCCGCTCGCCACGCGATTCGTGAGCGGCGGCGTCAGTGTGATTCTCGGTCACTGTTGTTGCCTTTCGGTTGGGTGTTGATGTCGCGTAAATCGACATTCGCAGGGCGGACAGGACTCGAACCTGCAACCTGCGGTTTTGGAGACCGCTGCTCTACCAATTGAGCCACCGCCCTGTGCGGTGAAACGCTTTGCGAGCGCCTGACGGCACGACGAAGCATGGTGTTTTCGCACCAATCGTCAAGTGTATTGCAGGGTCGGCCATTCGCCAAAGTGAGGGTGTGCACAGCCGTGCTCAAGTAGTGTGGTGGCGTGACTGAACCGCGTAAACGTGTCTCGGCGCGCATTGGCGCCATCGCCGAAAGTGCCACCCTCAAGGTCGATGCGAAAGCGAAGGCCCTCAAGGCCGCTGGTCGCCCGATCATTTCCTACGGAGCCGGTGAACCCGACTTTGCGACTCCCGAGCACATCGTCGAAGCCGCCGTTGCTGCGGTGATTGATCCAAAGAACCACCGCTACACGCCCGCCGCCGGCCTTCCGGAACTGCGCGAGGCGATTGCGGAGAAGACCAAGCGCGACTCGGGATGGGCGGTGTCCGCATCCCAGGTCATCGTTACTAACGGCGGCAAGCAAGCGGTGTACCAAGCCTTCCAGTCGCTTCTTGACGAGGGCGACGAGGTTCTCGTTCCCGCACCGTACTGGACCACATACCCCGAGGCAATTGCTCTTGCCGGCGGTGTCATGGTCGACGTGTTTGCCGGAGCCGACCAGGGCTACCGCGTGACGGTCGAGCAACTCGATGCTGCGTTGACCCCGAAGACCAAGGTTCTGTTGTTCGTTAGCCCGTCCAACCCGACCGGTGCGGTGTACTCGGCCGAAGAGACCAAGGCCATTGGCGAATGGGCGTTGGAAAAGGGCCTGTGGGTCGTCGCTGACGAGATTTACCAGAACCTGACCTACGAGGCCGAACGTGCGCCGTCGATCACTGAAGTTGTTCCTGGTCTCACGAACCAGACGATTCTCGTGAACGGTGTCGCCAAGACGTATGCGATGACCGGGTGGCGTTTGGGATGGATGGTGTCCCCCGCCGACATCACCGCGGCCGCCGCCAATCTGCAGTCGCACTTGTCCAGCAACGTGTCGAACATTTCGCAACGTGCGGCCATCGCGGCACTCAACGGCGATCAGTCGATTGTCGACGACATGAAAAAGGCGTACGCCCGTCGCCGTGCATTGATGGTCGCCGAGCTATCGAAGATTGAAGGATTCGTCGTTCCTGAGCCCGGCGGAGCGTTCTACGTGTACACCGACGTCACCGGACTGCTCGGTCGCGAATGGGGCGGCCAGCGCATCGACTCGAGCCTGCAACTCGCGGATTACATTCTCGAAGCCGCCGAGGTCGCCGTCGTTCCTGGGGAAGCGTTCGGTCCGAGCGGCTACTTGCGCTTCTCGTACGCTCTCGGTGACGACGAACTCCTCGAAGGAATTCAGCGTCTGCAGGAGTTGTTCGCTTAGTCGAAACCAATGAACGACGGCTCGGGCGTCAACATGATCCCGAACGTGTCGTGCACGCGAATCGAAATGTAGCGCGCCAGTTCGATGACGTCGCGAGCCGTCGCGCCGCCACGATTGATAATCGCGAGCGTGTGCTTCGAGGAAACCCCCGCGTTGTTTCCGGGGATGGCAAAGCCGCGAGGGACACCGGCACGCTCGATCAGCCACGCCGCTGACAGTTTGACGTCGGGCGCTGAACCGTCGAACCCCGTGAACTCGTGATCGGCACCGAGTGGAACGACCGTCGGGGCACGATCACCCTCGAGCGGGAACCGGGGGGCGTCCGACGGCAAGCGCCGGGATTGTTCATCACTCACGATGGGGTTGGTGAAGAACGATCCGACCGAGACCGAATCGGGGTCGTCCGAGATGACCATCCCCTTGGACGCGCGAAGTTCCAGCACGGTGCGGCGAACGTCGGCGAGCGCCGCGGTATCACCGACATCGACTCCCAACGCTGTCGCCAGTTGGCCGTAGCGAATCGGGGCCGAATCTTCGGCCTTGGTCAGCGCGAACGTGACGGACACGACCAAGCCCGCGCGACCTTCCTTGAGTGCGGATGTGCGATACCCGAAGCGCAGATCATCCGGTCCCAGAGTGACGACATCGCCAGAACCAGAATCGACGAACTGCAACAGGACAAACGTGTCGGCGAGTTCAGCTCCGTAAGCGCCAATGTTTTGAATCGGCGCTGCGCCGACCGTTCCCGGCACCCCGGACAGCGCCTCTAGCCCAGACAGGTTGTTCTCGACCGTCCATGCGACGAGGTGGTCCCACGATTCACCGGCCTGAGCGGTGACGAGAACTTTGCCTCCGTTTTCGCGCGAGTCTATTCCCGTTGTAGCGACGTGGATCACGGTTCCGTCGAACTCGTCGTCAGACACCACGATGTTCGATCCGCCACCCAGCAGAAACCACGGACGACGTCCGCTGCTGACGTCACGGAAGGTTTCGATGAGTTCGGCACGGTTCGCGGGTCGGCGATAGTCCGTGATGGCGCCTCCGACGCGCAACGTCGTCAGGTCGCGAAACAACTTGTCAGTCAAAAACGACCTGAACCTGAGCCTTGCCGAGAACGGTGTCGCCCTCGAACGTGACGGTCAAGTCGAAGCGAATGGCGTCATCGACAATCGCCCCGACCTTGGTTTCGATGACGACGTCTGCACCGTTTTCGGGGTCGACGAGGATGGGTCGAGTGAAGCGAACGCCGTAATCAGCGATACGACCGCGCGTGCCGAGAAAGTCGCTCAACGGTTGAACCGCGAGGCCCATGGTCAACATGCCGTGGGCGAGAACGCCCGGAAGGCCGACAGATGCCGCGACGTCGTCACGATAGTGAATCGGGTTGAAGTCCCCCGATGCACCGGCGTAGCGAACCAGCGAACCGCGATCGAGGTGGATGGTGCGCGTCGCGACGACATCACCGACGGAAACTCCAGCAAGCACGATTACTCCTCCCCTCGAACGACGAGAGTGGAAATCGCGGTGACGACGTGTGCGCCGGTCGCGTCGGTCATCACCGATTCGCTCGTGACCATGGAGTGTCCGCCGAGCGTTTTGACGCTCGTCACCTCGAGGGTTGCGGTCAGTTCGTCACCGGCGACGACGGGTCGCGAGTACGTGAAGCGCTGGTCGCCGTGAACCACACGAGAGAAGTCGATGTTGGCGTCGGGCTCGGAGAGCAACTGGGCCAGCGTGTGCTCTTGAACGACAACGGGAAAAGTCGGGGGTGCAACCACATCAGAGTGTCCAGCGGCTCGGGCGGCATCGAGGTCAGTGAAAATCGGGTTGGTTGCAAAAACGGCTCGAGCGAATTCACGCACCTTCTCGCGACCGACAAGGTACGGACCGACGGGCGGGAACTCGCGGCCGACCAGTTCAGGGTTCACAGACATGCGTTCAGTCTACAAACGGCCGTGGTCGGCGGGCAGGAGAAGTTCCGGTCCGTCGCCGCGGACAGGGTTGACCTCGTGCGTCCGCAGCGCACGTGCGACGGGAACCGACCGCGCGACGGCCTCGGCGACAAATGAAGGATCGGCTGTGGTCTCTCGATTGAGCCACCAATCCCAATCGTCCTCGCCCAACACAACGGGTGTTCTGTCGTGCAGCCACGCGATCGGTTCGGGGGCGGCCATCGTGAGAATCGTTGCAGTGAGCACCCACTCGCTCGACGGGGATTCCCGCCACCACGAATAGATGCCCGCAAACGCAAGCAACCCTTCCATCGGAGTCACCGCGTAGGGCGTCTTGACCTTTCCCTGGGTGTGCCATTCAAAATACGCATCAGCGGGAAGGATCGCCCGCTGGTGCACAACGGCCGAGCGGAACGAGGCCTTCTCGCATACTGTTTCGCTTCGTGCGTTGAACGTCGGAAACTTCAGGGTGAGTGAATCCGCAAACGGCGGGACAAGCGACCACCGTGCGGTCGTCACCAGCCGAGTGCGGTCGTCGCGCTTTTCGAGAATGATCGGAACCTGCTGCGTCGGTGCGATGTTCCACGAGGGCCGCAGTTCAACGCCGGCAATCTCATCGGCAGCAAAGTATCGGCCGAGTTCCTCCCCGCTGAGGGTGGATGCATAACGACCACACATCGCGTTACAGCGCCGTGTCGACGCTCGCCCGTGCGCTCACGTGCTCGCGAATCCACTGCGCGGCGGCGCGATGCGCCGGGTGGTCTTGATAGTCAAGCAACGCTTGCTGAGAGACGTGCTCGCTGACGAGAACGAGGTCGAAGTTCGACGAGTCGTCTCCGAGATCCGTCGTCACTTCGAGCGACGTGAGGCCAGGGACAACTTCCGGCAGGCCTTCGAGAAGGCGGATGATCTCGCGGGTCACCATCGCGCGCTCGGAATCTTCAGTCGCGGACAGTTTCCACATGACGATGTGGCGAATCATGGGGTTACCTCCGTCAGGGCCGCTCGCAGGCCGTCGTCGTCGACGCGCCACTGCGCGTGACGAACCGCGTTGATGGTGACGACCGGAATGTCGTTCTTCATCGTTTCAAACCAGTCGGGGTCATCGAGAATGTTTCGTTCGATAAGAACCGCCTCGGGGAAATCCTTGAGCACGCGGTCAACGACGACGCGGGCGTCGTCACAGAGGTGACAACCTGGCTTCCCGAACAGCTCGACCGTGACCACCGACATGCCACCAGCCTATGCTGGGAGCATGCCTCGGGACGCGCGCGCCATCGCCTTCTTTGACATGGACAACACCCTGGTCCGAGGCTCGACGATGTTTCTGTACGCACTCACGGCGTGGAAGCGCGGCCAACTTCGACTGAGGGACATCATCCGTTTCGGGTGGCACCAACTGACGTTCTTGACCGTCGGCGAGACGGCGGCACACAGCACAATCGCGCAAGGCAGAGGGCTCGACTTGATTGCGGGCCAGTCAGTCGACGCGCTCTCCGAACTTGCCCACGCGACCGCACGTGACGCTATTGGCTCCCGGCTCATCACCGCAAGCCTCGACCGGGCGCGTGCCCACCTTGCCAATGGCGACGAGGTGTGGATCGTCACAGCGTCGCCTCAAACTTTCGCCCAGATCGTTGCGGCGGACCTCGGTTTCACCGGTGCGCTGGGAACCGAGGTCGAATCCAAGGACGGATACGCAACGGGAAATCTCGTCAACGCGCCTCTACACGGTCGACGCAAGGTGTCGGCCATCACGGCTCTCGCGGCGGCAAGGGGCATCGACCTGGCTGACTGCTTCGCGTATTCAGACTCACGAAATGACATCCCCATGCTCGGGGCGGTCGGACACGCATTCGCCGTCAACCCGGATCGCGAACTGGCGCGCGTCGCAACAGAGCGCGGTTGGGAAATCATCCCGATACGACAAAAGCGCCAGGCCTAAGCCGGGCGCTTGTCGGTCGCGTGGCGACTACTTCTTGTTGCGACGCTGGTGGCGCGTCTTGCGAAGCAACTTGCGGTGCTTCTTCTTCGCCATACGCTTGCGACGCTTCTTGATAACGGAACCCATGGGACACCTTTTACCTGAGCCGACACGAATGCCGGCGAACGGACAATAACGAGCAGTCTAGCGCGATTTACGAGCGCGGGGCGCGCGGCGGCGGAACAATCGACGCGGCGAAGCGTCCAACGGCTCGTCCGATCCCCGCGACATCAATGTCCTTGAGGATGCGCGGTGTCACCGCTTCCCGTGCAGGAGCACCGTCGTCAGTTCGGTCGTTCATTCCCAGAACCCACCCTTCTATCGAGGCGAGCGGCTCGGGGTTGAGGCGATAGAAGCGGTGCTGACCGTCCTCTCGAACTGCGACAAGGCCGGCTTCACGCAAGACCTTGAGGTGCTTGGAAACCGTGGGCTGACTAGCAGACAAGGCCACGACGAGATCGCCAACGGCGAGGTCGCCGGGTGCCGCGTTGCGCAATCGCACAAGAATTTCGCGGCGAATGGGCTCGGCCAAGACGTTGAAAATGTCATCCATAAGAAACAGGGTATCCCTCACGGGATACCCTGCTTCACTCACCACGGAAAGGAGGCCAAACAGAATTACGGAGTGGTGCTCGGTGCGGGAGCTGGGGTAATTTCGCCCATTCCGCCGGCAGGACCGGTCTGGCAGGTAAAGCCCTCAGCAGCATCGCTCGGTGCCACATCGTTGCCGGATGCGTCGTGCGTGTGTCCGTCACCGGGGTGACAGAAGTCGGCTTCTCCGGGCTGTCCCATGCCGCCGCGCGCGCCACTCTCGGGTCCGCGGGGTCCCTTCGGGCCGTCGCGGTGGTCGCTGTCACGGCCGCCGTCGCGATCACCGTGTCCGCCGACGTGCATTGCGCCCGCTGCGAATTCAGCTCCGCCCGGGAACCCGGGAGAAGCGTGTCCGGCGGCGAGCCCGATGCCGAACGCTGCGCCGAGCGCGAGAACGCCTCCGCCGACGATCGCGGCGATGGTCAGTGGCTTGCGCTGTGTTGATGCGGACGAACGTGCGCCCTTTGCGGCCTTGGCGGAGTCAACGGTTTCTGTCGGCTCCTGTGCGGCGGATTCATCGCCGCCCTTTTTCTTGATTGCCATGTGTGTCACTTCCTTTCACTTTGTCGGTGTGACAACAACGACATTCGCGGTCGATACTTGACGGTTGCTATGAGACAACCCTGTGTCGCGTGAGAGTCAGGACGAAAGTTGGCGAGCGAGTTCCTGTGCTCGAGCCAACGCGGCTTCGGCGGCCGCGCGATAAATCTCTGCGAGGTGAGCATCATCCAGAACTGCGATTGCGCGCTCAGTCGTTCCGTTCGGACTGGTCACGCGACGGCGAAGTTCGGCGGGGTCGACCCCGGATGATTCCTGCAGTGCCGTGGAGCCCGCGAAGGTTTTCTCGACGAGGTTGCGGGCGTCAGCCTCGCGGAAACCAAGGTCGACCGCGGCGAGCGTCCACTGTTCCATCGCGTGGAAAACGTAAGCGGGTCCGGAACCCGAGATTGTGCTCAGCGCGTCAATCTGGGATTCGGGCAGTTCAAGCACCCAACCCACGACCTCGAACAAGGCGCGGGCTTGAGCGAGATGTGCGTCCGTCGATCGCGAGCCCGCAGCGATTCCCGTGACGCCCCTTCCGATGAGAGCAGGGGTGTTGGGCATCGATCGGACAACCGGGTTCGACACGACGGATTCCATGGTCGCCGTCGTCACCCCGGCCGCGACGCTGACGATCAACGCGTTGGGGTCGAGGGCATCCGCGATCTCACGAAGGAGGTCCGTCACCATCGCAGGCTTGACTCCGACAACCACGACGCTCGCGCCATCGACAGCCCAGCGATTGGCGTTCGGATCAGACTCCGTCGAGCGAGACTCGACGCCATCACGTGAAGCGGAACTGGTCCGTGTTGTCGAGCGAACCACGACGCTGCTGTCTCCCGCGACGAGCCCGTCGAGAATTGCCCCGCCCATTGAACCTGTTCCGAGGAACGCATACGTCTCCGCCATGAGACCAAGAGTATTCTGACAAGCATGGAACTACTCAAAGAATCACTCGTTGTTATCCACCTCGCCGGAATGGCCGTGCTTGTCGGAGCCTTCATTCTGTACATGAAGCGCAAGTCGGACTTCCCGTTCACCGCGATGATGTGGGCGGCCATTGTGCAGCTCACCACCGGAACCTTGCTCGTAGGCCTCTCGTACGCGCTCGACGACGCTCCTGACAACTTCAAGATCACCGTCAAGTCGTTGCTCGCAACGGGCGCACTCGTCGCCGCGATCATCGGTCGCAAACGCCAGGCGAAGGGCGAGACGAAGTTGCAGCCCTTCTTCCACACCGCAGGTGGCCTTGCGGTCATCAACCTGGTGATTGCGGTTCTGTGGAGTGCGGAGCTCTGGGGCGCCTAGTCCCTGAGGTTTCCGAAGAACTCGGTCAAGAGGACTGAGCATTCGGTTTCCAACACCCCGCCGATGACCTCATCGACGCGCGTGGGAAGAGTTCGGTCACGCAAAAGATCGACGACGCTTCCCGCGGCGCCAGCCTTGAGGTCCCACGCGCCGAACACGACTCGGCTAATCCGTGAGTTGAGAATTGCGCCTGCGCACATGACGCAGGGCTCGAGCGTGACGACGAGGGTGTGGTCGGCGAGATTCCACGAACCGACCGCCTCTGCGGCGGTGCGCAGTGCGACAACTTCGGCGTGCGCCGTGGGGTCGCCCGTGGCCTCACGCTCATTGTGTCCAGTTCCAACGACATCGCCGTCGGGTCCAACGACAATCGCGCCGACAGGAACGTCACCGGTCGCGAGCGCCTCGAGAGCCTCGGACAGGGCGACGGCCATTGCCGATTCCAACGCGGACACAGGCACCTCCTATACAGTGAGCCTATGCGAGTGATTGTTGCCGAGCACCCCCTCATTACCCACAAATTGACGATGTTGCGCGAGAAGTCGACGCCGTCGTCGATCTTCCGCAAACTCGCTGATGAGTTGGTGACGCTTCTGGCTTACGAGGCGACTCGCGACGTTCGCGTTGTCCCGCATCACATCGAGACGCCGGTCGCACCGACCGAAGGTGTCATTCTTGCGGAGCCTCGACCGTTGATTGTTCCGATCCTGCGCGCTGGCCTCGGAATGCTCGACGGAATGCTGCGCCTCATGCCGTCCGCCGAAACTGGATTCCTCGGGATGGTCCGTGACGAGCAGACGCTGCAGCCGAGCGTCTATGCCGAACGGCTTCCCGCCGACCTGTCTGGTCGTCAGTGCTACGTCCTCGATCCAATGCTTGCCACCGGCGGTTCTCTCATTGCCGCAATCGAATACCTGTTCGACCGTGGAGCAAACGACGTCACCGCCGTATGTCTATTGGGCGCTCCGGAAGGTGTCGACGCCGTGAGGACCGCCGTTGGAGAGAGAGACGTCACACTCGTGTTGGGATCGCTCGATGAGCGTCTCAATGAACACGGTTATATCGTTCCCGGATTGGGCGATGCCGGAGATCGGCTCTACGGAGTCGCCGGATAGACGGTAAAATTTCGGGATGCCCGAAAATCCCGAAACAAACGCGCAACTACGCGGTTTTGCGCTGTATGTCGGGATAGACGAAGCAACGGCAGAGGCCGCCGGGACGACAATTGCCGATCTTGTCGCAACACTTCGTAAAACAGTGGACGACCAGGTTTCAGGTGTGGAGAGTCACGTTGCGGTCGCTTACGCTCCTCCAACACAGCGTGGAAAGAACCTCGACATCGTGCGTTTAGCGTTGCGCGAGCCCAAGGCCGTGGCCGAACTTCTTCCACCAAAACCGGCGACAAAGACGACAGGTGTGATCATCGACTTGTCGCGCAAACGCATCGTCATCAACGACGACGCTGCGCCGCTCACATATAAAGAATTTGAACTGCTTCAGTTCCTCGTTCTGCGTGAAGGCGTCACCGTCGACCGCAGTGACATCATCGACACACTGTGGTCGGCCAGCGACGTTGACCGTCCGAACACTCGAACCATCGATGTTCACGTCCGCCGGCTCCGCAGCAAACTGGAACCGTTCGAAGACATCGTTCGTACCGTTCGAGGAATTGGTTATCGTTTCGACCGGCACGCGGACGTCGTCATCAACTACGGTACGGGCCGCTCTCCCGACATGTTCTAGGGAATCATGGCTACTTCACTCGTCTGGTTGCGGGATGACCTTCGGATCGCCGACAATCCGGCGCTCACCGCCGCACTCGCTGAATCCGACCACGTTGCGATTCTGTACGTTCTCGATGACGAGTCACCTGAGGTTCGCCCGCTCGGTTCGGCCAGCCGCTGGTGGTTGCATCACTCACTTCGGTCGCTCGCGCGCGACATCGCCGAACTCGGCGGGCATCTTCTTCTTCGACGCGGTCCCGCCCGAGAAGTTGTCCCCGCCGTCGTCACCGAGGTAGGTGCGACGAGCGTGCACTGGTCTCGACGTTTCGGCTCGGCCCGTGCGATTGATGCCGATCTCAAGGCGACGCTCCCTGACGCACACAGCCACAACGGCACGTTGTTGCACGAGCCGTGGGCATTGCAGACGGGCGGCGGAACCCCATTCAAGGTGTTTACG
>JBJOQU010000065.1:0-6851 GCA_046049745.1 Actinomycetota bacterium
GCCGAGGTTCGCGGATTCTCACAACCTGATCGCGTGTGGACGTCCTACCGATCGTTCTCACCCAGAGACTGGGCGCTCATCGCCACAGTCGTTTTCGCCGGCGTCGTGTCGCTTTTCATCACCGCCTCAACGGGGGAGTGGAACAGTGCAATCTGACGTGCCCCACATCATCCTCATTGACGGACACAGCGGGGTCGGAAAGACGACCCTGTCACTTGTCATGGCGCAAGCACTGAACGCGACTCTCGTCCATCTCGATGACGTTTATCCGGGCTGGGGTGGGCTGGTGGACGGTCGGGACGCTGTCATCGACGTTGTTCTCCGACAGGTTGCCGTCGGTCGATCGGGCCGCATTCGTCGCTGGGATTGGGTTCACTCGGCGCCCGGGATTGACGTCATCGTCGCTCCGAGCGAGGTGCTCATTGTCGAAGGGTGCGGGATCAGTACACCTGAATCGCGAGCACTTGCCGACGTTGTGATCTGGGTGGATTGTCCGGATGACGTGCGTCTCGAGCGCATCGACCAGCGTGACGGCGACGGCTTCGTTGAACACCGCGACCTGTGGGACGCTCAAGTAGCGAGGCACATCGCCGAAAACGATCCAATAGGAACCGCGACGGTCACGGTCAATTCCTGACCTGGGGACAAACTGTGGGGTGACTAACGGGGCTCGAACCCGCGACCTTCAGGACCACAACCAGACGCTCTACCAACTGAGCTATAGCCACCATGTGCGTCAGACGCAACGCGTTCTATCTTACGACAGATAGTCCCGCCACTTTTCCGTGACCTGGTCGCGCGCCGCGGTCAATGCGTCGCCCGAGACGGGTTCGACGGCGAACAGCACGGTTCGGTAGAAATCGAGTTCACGAATCGACTCGATTGCATCGGCCAACGCGCGGTGATTTCCGTTCTTGGACGGCATCGACGCGAACACGTCGGGGAACCATCGCATCGCGAGTTCCTTGATGGTCGAAACATCGACCGATCGATAGTGAAGGTGTGCGTCCAGCGCCGGCATGTACTTAGCGATGAAGCGACGGTCCATGTGAATGGTGTTGCCGCCAATCTGAGCGGTCGAGGCATCCGGAACGTGTTGAATCACGTAATCCATGACCTGCTTTTCCGCTTCACCAACTGAAATGCCTCCGGGTATTTCCTTCAACAAGCCACTCGCTGTGTGCATTGACCGCACGTACGAGTTCATTTGCTCCAGCGAGGCCTCCGACGGTTTGATGACAACGGTCATGCCTTTGTCAAACGGAACGAGGTTGCCGTCGGTGACGATGACACCGATCTCACAGATTTCATCGTCGGGGCGGTCGGCTTCGTCGGTGTTGATGCGAAGTCCCGTCATCTCGCAATCAAGCCACACGATACGACGGTCGGGGCCGAAGACGTCAGGGAGTTTCACAGTACGAGCCTACCGAGGGCCACAGACGCTAGCCGAGCAGGAGGTCGCGGACCCACTGCACCGGATTTCCGAAGCGGTGTGCGGTGATGGACACCGCTTGTTCGCGGAAATAGGGCAGAAGTTCGAGTCGACCGGACTCGGTGACTTCGTGGTCGTACATTGACAGCGTGACGGATCCCTTGCCGTGAGTCCGACGGAATTCGTCCGACACACCGATGAGGCGCACGCGAGGGTCGTGGCCGTGCTCAATCTCGGCGAGCAGATTTGATTCGCTCATCTTGAACAGTCCCTTGTTGTGCAACGCCAACGTCGAATTCAGTCCGACGGGAATGTTTGCCGCATACGCAACTGGGTTTTCCGGAGTGCGCACCCACGCAATCAAGGCACGCCACCACTCGAACGGGTTCGCCTCAGGTCCCAGATACAACACGCAACCCGATGCTCGATACCGCAGAATGTTCACTTCGCTCTCGAGCGCCGAATCATCGTGAAGCGCGCCGAAGTGGTCGTTCATCGCGGTCTCGTCGCTGATGGCGGCGCGATACAGGGCGTCCATGTCCTCGTTCGACAACTGGCCTTGTGCAACGAGAAGCAGGTCCTTGACCGTCGTATCGAGGCCAGCAGGAGCGGGCGCCGCATCGCGGCGGGTCCACTCGCCCAGACCGATCAGATAGTTCGGCCCACCTGCCTTCGTACCGGGTCCGATTGCGGACTTCTTCCAACCGCCGAACGGCTGGCGTCGAACAATCGCGCCGGTGATGCCTCGGTTCACGTACAAGTTTCCCGCTTCGACCGTGTTGAGCCAATAGCTCACTTCCCGTGCGTTGAGCGAATGAATTCCCGCGGTCAGACCGTAATCAACCTGGTTCTGGATTCGAACGGCGTGCTCGAGGTCACGCGCCTCCATGAGCGACAGGTGGGGGCCAAAGAACTCAACCATGTGCGTTGACGACTTGCGCTTGACTCCCGTGCGAATTCCGGGGCTCCACAGCCGGCCGCTGTCGTCCAGTTTGCGCGGCTCCAGCAGCCACTTCTCGCCGGGATTCAGCGTCGTTAGCGCCTCCAGCAGCTTGCCCTGCGCGGGTTCGATGACCGGCCCAATTCGCGACTCGGGGTTGGTCGGGAAGTCAACGACCATCGCCGAGACAGCGTCAACGAGTTGACGGCGGAAGCGTTCGCTGTCCGCGACACCACCAACCAGGATTCCAAGCGATGCGGCTGAACATTTTTGACCTGCGTGGCCGAAAGCAGAGTACGCGAGGTCTTTCGCAGCCAGGTCGAGGTCAGCGGATTCCGTGACGACGATTGCGTTCTTCCCGCTGGTTTCTGCCAGCAGTCGAAGTTCGGGGCGGAACTCGCGGAACAGCGCCGCGGTCTCAAAGCCACCCGTGAGGATGACCTGGTTGACCTGCTCGTCCGAAATCAGTTGCTTGCCCAAATCGTTCTCGGAAATTTGAATCGAGAACAGTGCATCACGCGGAACGCCGGCGTCCCACATCAATTGCGCCAGATACGCGCCACACTTTGCCGCTTGAACGGCGGGCTTGAAAATGACGGCGGAACCGGCAGCGAGAGCGGCGAGTGCGGAACCGGCCGGAATCGCGATGGGGAAATTCCACGGGGGAGTTACCGCGGTGACGTCGACCGAGTGGAATTGAGCACCATCCATCGAATCGAGTTCAAACGCGCGCTCAGCGTAATAGCGCGCGAAGTCAATTGCCTCCGAAATTTCGGGGTCGGCTTGCTCGATCGTCTTGCCCGTCTCAGCCATGGCGACCTCGATGAGTTCGCCGCGGTGTTCTTCGAGTTTCTGAGCGACCATTCGCAGGACATGAGCGCGCTCTTCGACTGAGCGCTGGCCCCACGCACGACCACCGTCGACAGCGGCTGCGATGATGCCGTCTAATTGTTCAGAGCTTCGCACCTGAGCGGCAGCAAGTGCCTCGACACCAACGGACGAGTCCTTCGCTCGTTCGATGATCGCGGTTCCCCATTCGCGGTTCGACGCAATTGCCGGGTCGGTGTCCGACGCGTTGTCGAAGTGGTGCCAGTCAACGTGGTGGCGCTCTGCGCTGCGGTGAGGAACGGGAACCGTGTCGTCGAGCGCGCGAACAGATGCGACGAATCGATCCGTCTCACGCGTGAAGTACTCGTTCTCAGTCAGGAAGAAAACGGCGGACATGAAGTTGTCTTCACTGGCGCCCTCGTCGAGTCGACGGATCAGATAGGCAATCGCAACGTCAAATTCGGCCGGGTGAACGACGGGCGTGTACAACAACAAACTTCCCGTGGTCGCCTTGACTGCTTCCGCCTGGCTTTCCGCCATTCCCAGAAGCATCTCGAATTCGATTCCATCGCGAACACCGCGACGACCCGCCAACGCCCACGCGAACGCGATGTCGAACAAGTTGTGTCCGGCCACACCAATCTTCACGTTCGCGATGCGACCGGGTGTAAATGCGTAGTTGAGAACACGCTTGTAGTTGGTGTCGGCGTCCTGCTTCGAGTTCACCGTCGCTAGCGCCCAACCGTGGATTTCTGCGTCGACGCGCTCCATCGGCAGGTTGGCGCCCTTGACGACACGAATCTTGATGCCCGCGCCACCACGTGCACGACGGGCGCTTGACCACTCCTGCAGGCGAATCATCGCGCCGAGAGCGTCGGGCAGGTATGCCTGAAGAACGATTCCGGCTTCCAGATTCAGGAATTCGTCCCGGTCGAGGATGTTCTGGAACACCGCGATCGTCATGTCGAGATCGTGATATTCCTCCATGTCGAGGTTGATGAACTTGCGCGTCTCGGACTCTGCCGCGATTCGATAGACGGGAAGCAATTTGTCGACAACGTGAGCAACCGCTTCATCAAACGCCCATGGCGAATGCGGCGAAACCGCAGAGGACACCTTGACGGACACATAATCGACGTCGGGGCGCGACAGAAGGTCGATGGTCCCTTGCAGGCGCTTGGTCGCTTCGGCAGGTCCCAGCACGGCCTCACCCAACAGGTTGATGTTGAGGTCGACGCCGCGCGCGCGGAGAGCTTTCAGCTTCGCCCCGAGTTTCGAGGGGGTCGCATCGATGATGAGGTGGCGAACCATTCCTCGAAGAACGCGTCGTGCAATCGGAACGACGATTCCCGGGATGTAACGCGAAGCGAGGGCGCCAAGACCAATGAGTGCCCGAAGCGAAGCGGGAAGGAACTTGGGGATGATTCGCGTGAGTGAACGGAGGTTGCGGGCGGCAACGCGCAGTGATTCAGGGCGGACAACTCCGTCGACAAAACCGACCGTGAAGGCAAGTCCGTTCGGGTCGCGCAGAACGCCGGCGAGGCGCTCGGATGCCAGTGATGGCGGGATTTCCGCGGCTGCGGCAACCCAAGCGTGCACCTGGTCGATGGATTCGCCAATGAGTCCGTCGACGTCTTCAATTGGGGGGATTTGTCCGTGCCAGTCAGTCACTCGAATTGCTCCTCGTTGAGATACCGTACGAGCCTACCGCGAGGATTTGACCACTCGAAGGCTAGGCTCTAGCGGTGACGGTAATTACGCGAGAACGCCAAGCCCAGGCACAAAAATCTCTCGTCATCGTCTTTCTCATTCACGGTTTTGTTGCCGCGTCGATCATTCCGCGAGTACCGGACATCATTCGAAACCTCGATGTGACCTTCGCACACTGGGGAATCATCTCCGCGTTCGGAACCGTGGGCTCCGCAGCAGGTTTGTTTCTCGCCAACCGTGCTCTCGAGCGATTCGGGGTCAAACACGTTGTCATGGCTGCTTTCGGTCTTGTCGGTCTGGGCAATGCATCGTTCGGTTGGCTGACCGACGCAAACCTGTATTTTGTGGTGAACTTCCTCGTTTCGGTGTTTATGAGCGTCTTTGTTATCGCGGTCAATTCGCAGTCGGTCGTGCTACAAACCCTCAGCGGACGAGTAATTATTGGGCGGTTCCATGCCGCGTGGTCGGCCGGTGCCGCGACCTCAGCTGCAGTGTCCGGTTTCCTCGCGGCTGTGCTTCCGGTCGGCATCCACATGTTCCTCTTTACCGCTGTTGGTCTCGTCGTGTTTTACGTCGTTGTGCGCAACCTTCTGTCGCGTGAAGAGGGGTTGATCGCCGAAGGCCACACCGGCGAAGCTGCCGTGGGGTGGCGTCGAATGCCCAAGCGTGTTTATTTGCTGGGAGTCGGATTGGCTGTCGGCGTCTTCCCAGAAGCCGCCATGTGGGACTGGAGTTCGGTCTACGGCCGTGAAGCCCTTGGCTATGACCCCACTCGGGCCGCGATACCTTATGCGTTCTTTGCAATCGCCATGATTGTTGGCCGTGTTCTGATTGATGTGATTGGCAAGCGCGTGCACGTCAGTCAACAGGCCGCGATCGGCGGAGTCCTTGCGGCAATTGCACTCACCGTCAGCAATCTCGTCGGCCCGAACCTCGTCGCCCACGACGGTGCGCTCGGGCTTATCTTCGTCAGCGTCTTGTGGGGATTTGCCGGACTGGGAACAGCCGCCATGACGCCGTCGTTCCTCGGGTCAGCTGCCATCGTGTCGGGAATGTCCGCCGCTGCTGCTCTGACGCGCATGAGCGTGATGCAGACGGTTCTCATCATCCTGATGAAGTTCGCGATGGGCCAAACCGCCGAAACAAGCGGGATCGAAGCCGCTTATTGGCTGCCCGTTGGCATGTGGATCGCGGCGTCCATCGTCGCCTTCATGGTGATGCGCTTATCGCGCCGTCATCACGCAAATCAGGTCAGTTCGAACTGACCACCCTCGATCTGTCCCTGTTGGCGGTACAAGTCGAGCTTGGTGCGAGTGTCCTGAATGTCGAGGTTGCGCATCGTCAACTGACCGATGCGGTCGGCGGGACCAAACGCGGCGTCTTCGGTGCGTTCCATCGACAACTTTTCGGGGTGGTACGAGAAGCCTTCGCCGCGAGTATCGATGATCGTGTAGTCGTCTCCGCGACGAAGCCGCAGGGTGACCGAACCATTGATCGCCGATGCAACCCACTTCGTCAGCGATTCGCGCAACATCAGTGTCTGCGGGTCAAGCCAACGACCTTCGTACAACAGGCGCCCCATGCGGCGGCCCTCGTTGTGATACGCGGCAAGAGTGTCCTCATTGTGAACTGCTGACAGCAGGCGCTCGTAGGCGATGTGCAACAACGCCATTCCCGGCGCCTCATAGATTCCGCGGCTCTTGGCCTCGATGATGCGGTTCTCGATCTGGTCAGACATGCCCAACCCGTGACGACCACCGATGCGGTTCGCCTCGTCAACCAGCGCAACTGCGTCCTTGTAATCCCTGCCATTGATGGCGACGGGACGGCCCTGGCGGAACGTAATCGTTACGTCTTCTTGTTCGATGGCAACAGACGAATCCCAAAACTTGACGCCCATGATGGGTTCAACAAGTTCATATGACTGGTCGAGGTGTTCGA
>JBJOQU010000066.1:0-2690 GCA_046049745.1 Actinomycetota bacterium
GGTACACGAAGCATTCGGTCCCGAACGCCGTGGTGGTTGTACGTGCGATCGAATCGACCGAAGTACGCCGCGATGTCGGAGGGGCTGTCGTCCATTCGGCGGCCGCTCATGCCCGCAAGCATCTTGGACGCGTAGACAATCTTGAGTCCAGCAGCATTGACGTGCACGGCAAGATCGAGGTCCTCGTGCATGAGGTCTTCGACATCCGCACAGGTCTCGTCGCGCACCGCGAGCCACGCTGAGCGCGAAATCGCCATGTTCGAACCGAACAGGAATTTGTAGTCCCGGGCAAGTCGCCACATTGCCTTGCGCAGCGTGTTGTCGGCAATCTTGCCGAAGCGACGAAGCGGCATGTCGTAGTACACGACCGGGCCGGTCGCCGCAGCGACGGTTGAATCGGCGAATGCCTTCAGCGTTTCTTCGACCCAATTGGGTTCGATAATTGAATCAGAGTCGATTCGCCCGATGACGTCACCCTTCGCAGCGTCGAAACCAGCGTTGCGGGTAGGAGTGATCCCCTGTGAGCTTGACTGTTGCAACAAAACGATCGGTGCGTTCGGATACAGTGACTGATATTCCTTGACCACGGCTTCTGTACCGTCAGTTGACTTGTTGTTGACGACGATGATTTCCAGCGCAGGAACCGTCTGTGCAACGCACGATTCGAGGCAGGGCCCGATTGTGTCTTCCTCGTTGTAAGCAGGAATAACGATTGAGAGAGTCTTCACCACGGTCCTTCCGGCGGGTCCTTTTGATTTTAGCGTGTGTGTTAACGCCGCGCAGTGACCTCCCTTACCTAAAACCTGCAGTCAAGAATGTTTCGACCCGTGACAAAACTGTTGTGTTTCGAGGGGTGCGAATGCAACTTTGTGCGCTACCGTTGAAATGTCGGACATCACTCCCGGACAGTTTCGGGACACAGGGATGACGACAGTGTCGGGCGAAGTACGTCCCGTCACACAGCAAGGAGAGCAGTAAACATGGCCACAGGCGTCGTGAAATGGTTCAACAACGAAAAGGGTTATGGATTCATCACCCCCGATGAGGGCGGTGCCGACCTGTTCGCACACTTCTCGTCCATCGTGACCGACGGGTTTAAGACCCTCGCAGACAACCAGAAGGTTGAATTCGAAGTTACTCAGGGTGACAAGGGGCCTCAGGCTTCCAACATCAAGCCCCTCTAAGTCTTCGTCCCACGCAAAAGCCCCGCACTTCGGTGCGGGGCTTTTGTCATGAAGTCCTTGTGAACGCCTATTTGCTGATGCGCGGCAGGATGTACAGCGGGATCATCCACGCGGCACACGCCATGAGGATTCCACCTGCGAAAATGACCGCCTCGAAACCGGGAACCTGGAAGGCATACGCCATGATCGGGAACGACCCAATGAAGAGGACTGCGGTGAGGATTTTTGCAACTGCGTTCATACCGAAATACTAACCCGAAATCGTGACATGGACGGCTCTCCCGAGTCGACCATGTCACGATTGGGGACTTTAGCCCTTCCGGATCGACCCGCTGACAGGAGTCGGGTTCTGGATGATGTCAAGAACTGGGCAGTGTTCCTCGACTGCTGCTTGGAGTTCCTCATAGCGTTCCTGCGTTTCAGGACCAGTGATGGTGACATCGAAGTGGATGTCTTGAAAACCTGCACGCACGTTCTCGTTGAAGCCGAAGAGCTTTCGTGCGTCCAAGCGCGCCGTTGCCTCAATGGAAATGTCGTCAACCTGGATTCCGAGTGCGAAGGCGTAGAGGCGATACACGACGACCTGGCATGAAATTAGTGCGCCGAGCACGTATTCCACCGGACTTGCTGCGATGTCGTCACCGGCAAGAGCCCCAGGCTCATCAACGGAGAATTCGTGCTTTCCCACGACGATGTTTGTCGCGACAGAACCGATGCCGGTTCCGGTTGCCTTGTAGGTCAGGAGAGCGGAGGAAGGAGCTTTGTCGACGCGCTCTTTCCACGTGGTGGCGGCGTCAAGCAGACGTGCCGCGCGGTCAATTTCAGACTGTGTGTGGTCAAATGTTGTTGTCATGGACCAAGGCTATGAAGCGGGAGTTTCAACGACAAAGCGAGCCCGTTACATTGCGCAACGAAGAGAAACGTCGCGTAACAAACTAGGCGTTTGCGCGTTCAATGACGAGTTCACGGACACGCGCCGCGTCGGCTTTGCCGCCCATCGCTTTCATGACGGCCCCGATGATCGCACCGGCTGCCTCGATCTTTCCGTCTCGAATCTTGCCGAGCACATCCGGCTGACTGGCCAGCGCATTATCAATCGCGGCGATGAGCGCCCCGTCGTCGGATACAACAGCGAGACCGCGGGTCTCAATGATGTCGGCGACAGAACCCTCCCCTGCAATGAGTCCGGAGAGCGCCTCGCGCGCGAGCTTGTCGTTAATGGTTCCGGCGTCGACAGCCGCCTGAAGTTCAGCTACCTGTGCGGGCATAACGAGGCTTGACGCGTCAACGCCGCGATCGTTCGCAACCCGGCTCAATTCGCCCAACCACCACTTACGCGCGGAAGCTGCGCTGGCACCCGCCTCGACAGTTTCCCGAACCTCGACGAGAAGACCCGCGTTCACAACCGACTGGAAGTCGACGTCGCTGAAACCCCACTCAGCCTTGAGCCGGCGACGCTGTGCAGCGGGCGGCTCGGGCAGCGCGGCGCGAAGTTCGTCGATCATC